>JAUZPS010000107.1 GCA_030705945.1 Bacillota bacterium | reverse complement strand
ATCATACCAGCCTATGTTTCCAACGATTGCTGTATCATCAATAATGCAAGGCTCTGTTATGGGATATAAGAATCCATTTTGATTGCACACCTGTGGTATTGCCTGTCTGTATTTATAAAAGCTGTCCTTACCCTTTCTCATTGAATTATTGGATTCTGTCCACACATCATGATTACCTGGAACCATAACTTTAAGGCAGTTTAATTCATTAAACAGTTTTAACGTACCATCTAGGATCTCAAGGGTATTAGAAATATCCCCTGCTATCACAAAAGCATCAGGTTTTATCTCTTGAACACGTTTAACCAAAAATGGTATGAGTCGTCCGTTATTTAAAGTTATATCAGCATGTATATCAGATGTATAAGCTACCTTCATAATTTTTCACCCCGTTTATCTAGACACTGTTATTAACATTATTCAGCAATTTTGCCACTTGTAGAATTAAAAATCATCAAGCCGGTAAAATAACCGCCTTCAAAGCGTTTATCAATTTTTCTTTTTTGCGTTTTCAAAAACAAAAAGTGGTTAAATCCTTTTTAAGACTTAACCACTCTATTACTCATCAATTATTAAACTTGCTGCTGAACTAAGTTATTATGAGCTTTTATGTTTAACAAATAGAGGATTAAGCCAATGTATATATAGATTAATGCCTGGTTCATAAACCAATCCGAAAGCTTTGAAATTTTTTCTGGCTGACCAATTTTTTATTTTATACATTGTAAATCCTCCTTCCGAATCATACTTTAACTTATAAAATATATTCTATTATATCTTCTTAGTTTCTGTCAATATACTTCCACATTTTCCGTATCGAAACAGAAATCGAAAGTTGTTCCACTTCTTAAATAAGCCCCTTTATTTACAGTAAATTATAATTTTTTATTTGTGTTCCATTCAGCTTACTTCCAGTCTCAATCCAGCTAAGAAGTTATTTGTTACTTTTCTGTGTACCATCATGATCAATAAAATAATTATCTCTTAGAATCATCTCGGAAACAGGAACAAAACCATATCCATTATTCTTCAATGCATTGATAATGCTAGGAAGCATTTTTGACGTATGAGGAGTATCATTGTGAAATAGAATGATTGATCCGGGTTTTACTTTCGTGACGATTCTGTTCATTATCTCCTCTTGGCTAATGCCAGGTTTCCAGTCTAGACTGTCATGTATAGGCACAAGAGTAAAACCATTAATATCTTCTTCTTTTAAACCCATAATCTTTTTTCAATCTCTCCAGCATTTCAAATACTACTGGGCAAATCCCTGAAAATTCAACAATGCTTAATAAACTAAATAGCCTTTCAGGTTTGTTTGTATAAGGATATTCCCTGCAGCTTAGCGGCTTACAGTTTTCTATTTTACATGTTCCATCGCTCTCCAGAAAACTGCATGGTCTCATTTTTAGTAGATATTCCCCAAAATCTTCTTTTATATATTTAGCTTTAAAATCTTCTATAGGCATATTAAGAAATGCTGCTACGGGGCCAAGTTCATTTTCCTCGAATGTCGCGGAATACATCTTGCAGCAATTTCTGCATTTACTGCAGTCATAGCTTGCAAACAATTCTTTGTGAAGCGATAAAAACTGCTTGTCCAATTCATCCTCATC
Source organism: Bacillota bacterium (assembly GCA_030705945.1). Lineage (GTDB taxonomy): Bacteria > Bacillota > Clostridia > Acetivibrionales > DSM-2933 > Pseudobacteroides. The sequence goes on along the minus strand of JAUZPS010000107.1, from coordinate 9,440 downwards.
TGCGCGATTTTTCAAAAACACTCTAAAAGCATAGTTTTCTTTTTCAATTCTTTTGAAAGCTTCTTTTACTTTTAATGGTTCAATCATTAATTAGTCCCCCATTCCTTTATATATTCACAATAATGTGACAAACTTAATTTATCAGATAACATTAATATTTCTATCCTCCTAAAAATCTCATACTCTTTTTTCAATTTACAGCTTCCAATCAACAACAACCTCATCGTCTTTTACCAAAACTTTATTTATAAAATAACCTGCTGCTTTTTTCTTTTCCTCAATACTGCTATTGTCCCAATCTTCTATATATTCAATTATCTTTTCAATGGGCTCATTTTTATTAACCTCGAGAGTTACTTTCTTAAGCTCATCTATGAATTTCTTCTTTTGCTCATCTAAGTTTAGAATTTTTTTATTGATATAATCTTCCACAATCTCATTGCTATGAGCCATTTGATTGATTAAATTTTCTATTTGCTCATCTATTTCGATTATCTGCAAATTTATTTTATTTTTTTCCTTATCTTCTATATTGCTCACTTTCAGCTTTGCATTTTTTATCTCATTCATTTTTTCAAAAAGCAAACCTTCTACTACATCCTCAACCTCATAGACATGTATAGGTCTTTTATGGCCCTCACAATTTTTATAACTTGTCTTGCCTCTGCATTTAAAATATTTATACTCTCCTGAAGTATAAACGCTCATAGAATAATTACAGTAACCGCATTTTACCTTTCCGGAAAGAAAGCTGTACTTCCCTTTTCCAACATTTTTAATCTGTTTATTCTTGTCCAGTTTGTACTGACAAAATAAAAACGTCTTAGAATCTATCAGCCCTTCGTGAAGTGCTATAGAAAGCGCATGGTCTTTAACATTTGTATATTTTCTCTGATTAGACTCACGCTTCCCATATAAATAACATCCATAGATTCCAATAAACTCTTCTAAAGCGTTACTAATAATGCAGCCTCTATTTTTATAGTATAGATAAATATCGCCATCCGCTTTTACATATACGGGATTTCTTAAAATCCTGCTGATTTTGCTTGAATCCCATGCGCCGCCTTCTGCTGCGGCAACATTATTTTCATTCAGATAATTGCTGATTTGTCCAAGTGACATATCTGTATTTGCATACAAGTCATATATTTTCATAAGATATTCTACTCTTTGTTTATCTATATCAAAAGTGTATGTTTTTAACCCTTCCACCTTTGTCTCCACTTTTATATATCCAAAAGGCGCTCGTCCTCCGATATAGAAACCTTTTTTACCTCTTTGGTAATAATTATCTTTTACCCTCTTTTGAATAGTTTCTCTCTCTAATTGAGCAAAAACCATTGTAATATTGAGCATAGCATTGCCTATAGGGGTAGATGTGTCAAACTTCTCTGTAGATGATTGGAAATCAACATTATGCTTCTTAAAGGTTTCAATAATCCTTGCAAAGTCTAAAATGCTCCTGCTTATTCTATCTAATTTATATACAATGACTTTTTCAATCAAACCTGCTTTAATATCCGAAAGCATGGTTTCAAAAGCAGGCCTATTGGTATTTCCTCCACTATAACCTTTATCCGTATATACTTTATACTCTTGGTCAAATATTTCTCTTTTGCAGAAATCAACCTGACTTTCAATAGACAAACTATCCTTTTTATCAACTGACTGGCGTGTATATATTGCAATCATTCTTATCTTCCTTTTTATGTATTATATAAATAATAGTTGTTTTTTACTTTTGTGTCAATGCATCGCAGCAAAATCAAATTATATTTCCATCTCATCCTTATCTTCATAAAAAAAGCTGCTTTCTTCCTGACATTCTACCTTGGAATTTGTCTCATATTTCTCAGGTTGATATATAAAATCATTATACATCTTCTGCAGTATCTCCTGCTTTATGTTTTCTCTTTCTTCTTCTGTAACATCAGGTACCCGATGTATCACCTTAAAACCATTTTTATATTCAATTTTTTCTACTTTCATTTTATATTCCAAACCCAATCACCTCAATCTACTCATTTAAGTATATGACCGATGATTGATAATCAGAATTTAGCATTACAATTTGCATTCAGTACTTGATCAAATTATCCGTAAAAGCCTCCCCAAAAGCAGTATCACCACGCTTAAAACATTTTAGCGCAAACAACAATGAACAGATAGCAATATTGTTATTATTGTTAATATAACTTATAGAACTTTCGTATTCTTTAATGATTATTTTATTCAAGTATATGATATTATTCACTATATACTTTTTTAACCATATCATTAACTTTGTTATTTTCATCACCTGATTAAACAATATAGGGAAAATTCATTGAATACAATTGGAATACATGGAAAGGCATGTCACCACATAACGACGCATAGCATCTTTTATAAGACATTTGACAAGAGCTCTTGATTTGAAAATTTTAGGAGTGAAATCTTAGTAAAAAATCAAACCCTGAGAGTAAATAATGGCGTTTCAAAAAATTCCTTGTTCAAGTTTATATGACTAAAACCCATTATATCAAGTTTTTTAAACGACCAGTTATTTTTTGATACTACCTAAGTTAAGTTATTAAATTGTTCATCTGAATAGTTTTTTCCCAATCTGTTTACAAAGTTGCATGGATGCTTATTTCATCCTTGAAGCTTGCAGGGCTTTTTCCAACAATACTTTTAAAAATCCGACTAAAGTAAAATTGATTCGGATAACCAACCAATTCGCCTATTTCTTTTATAGAAAGTTCTCTATTGTTAATCAGAAGATACTTTGCCTTGTTTATCCTGAGTGATATGAGATATTTAGAGGGATTCTCACCAATATATTTTGTAAACATTTTGCTTAAATATGAAGAATTAAATCTGAATTTTTGCGCAATTAAATCAAAGTTGATTTCATGAGTAAAATTCTCTTTAATATAGGTTTCAACCAAACGAGCAATCTCTTCTGGAGAATATGAGTAATTATCTTTAATCATAAGAATATTATTCTTAAGTAAACTCCTTTGAGCATCTAAAGATACACGAATTCTACTAAAGACTTCGATTAGTTCTTCCATTTTCAAAGGCTTAAGCAGATAATCAGCAGCCTCGTATTTTAGCGCCAATTTTGCATATTCAAAGTCATCATAACCACTAATGATGATTTTTTTAATGTTAGGATATTTTGAAGAAATAATCTTCAAAAGTTCAAGACCGTCCATAACAGGCATGCGAATATCTGTAACTAACACATCTGGATAATGTTCTTCGATCACTTTTAAAGCGCTTTTTCCATCCTCAGCAGCTCCTACAACCTGAAATCCCATGCCCATATTGGTTATTTTTTTCACCACATTATTTAGAATCAGTGGTTCGTCTTCAACAACTACTACTTTGTATATTATTTTTTCTTCCATATTCAATCACTCCCTGGTAAGTTTGTTTATAAGCTTCCTCCGATTGTAATCATTGCGCCTCCGGAAACATGGTTTCCAATGTGAAATATCATTTGATTTTTATAGTACAATTTTAGTCTCATATAAATATTCAAAAGACCCATCCCTTCAATCTCCAGACTTGGCAGAAGTACACTTCTATCAAGCTCTTCGATTGATTTTAAAATCCCATTCAATTTTTCCAAATCAAATCCTGCTCCGTTATCCTGGACACTAACCTGCCAGAAAGTATTGGTCATATGTCCTCTTACTTTGATATTCCATGGTGGCTCCTTTCGAGTTCCATATTTCAAAGCATTTTCTACTATTGGTTGTATCAACAGTTTCGGTATTTTAACTTTTTTCATTTCTTCTTCAATTTCAATCGAATATGTTAATTTATTTCCATACCTGAATTTCATGCTCGAGAGATATTTCTCAGTATATTGAATTTCAGTTTTTAGCTCCACAAGAGGCGATTTGTCAGAGGATATATAACGTAATAAATCCGAAACATTGCTACATAACTCAACAATCTGCTCATCCATTGATTCTTCAGCCATAACACTAATTGTTGATAGTGTATTATACAAGAAATGTGGATTCATCTGGGATTGCAGAGCAAGCATTCTTGATTGCATTTCATGCTTCTGAGAAAGCATGAGTTCAATATGTGATTTTTTCAATTTAATGTTCATCTTATTGAAAGCCTGATTCAAATCCTCCAATTCATTTAAATCACTTGAATGCTCAGTTGTGACATCAGCAATTGGAGACCCGAGGTTAAATTCCTTAATCGCTTTGTTAAGCTGTGATATAGGATTTGTAATCTTCTTTGCGGCAAAATATGACACTATCAACGCAAGCAAAAATATGCCTAAAGTGGTAAGTAGCAATATCCTTGCAAAATCAAAAACAGGAGCAAGCAGCTTATTCTCTGATACCACAACAACTGTTGTCCAACCTGTGTAATTGGAGTATTTATAATTTATCAACTCTCTTTTATTACTGAACGGATTATTTGCAGTTATTGAGTTAACCTTATTAGTTGTTGAATTTTTTAAATTAAAATAGTAAGTATCCATCTTTGTCATTTTTTGTCTTAACGGATACATTATATTACCATTGTTATCATAAACATAAATACTCTCTTTATTTGAATTTATAGACATATTTTCTTGGACACTTTTGAATATCTCATCATAATATTGCTTAGCTTCTATAATCCCTTGAGGTTCGTTATAATTACCAAAGTATACACGACATAGTGATATAAAAAGAGTACTTTCACTCTGCGCGGCAAACTTTTCTAGTTCTTCATCCTTCATTGGTTGAGAAATATATTTTTTCCCATTTTTTTTCATGACTTCTTTGAACCATGTTTTTTTATTTACAGGTATATTTTGTTGTCTGTTATCAGTGCCAGTTCCAAATGCTCTACCATTAAAGTCATAAAGGTATATCTGCTGAACTGGTCGGTTAGGACCAATAATCGTAAATAATACATCAATGAGTTCCTTTGTGTTATTAATATAATCAATTTGCTCTTTGTCTTTCTGATTTGTAGTGTTATTTTCTTTATCCCATTCATTTGTGTACTTCACGAATCTATTTTTTACGGCGCTTGAGTATAAAACATTCATTGATACATAATCCAATTTCTGAATTTCGGCATCCAACTTATCTGATGTTGATGCTGAAAGGTTGGAAATAGACTCAAAAGCCTTATCCCTTAGCAGGTTCGAAATCCAAAAGTATAAAAAAGATACAAAAATAACAAGAACCATTATTATGATCATAGAATAAGTAAAAAATAGATTTAATTGTATTGTCTTTGTTCTTTTTCCCACATGTCCCTCCGAAAAATCTATAAATCAATGTAATCATTATATAATTCATCGACGAATTATGAAAAAATATAAATCAAATATAACAAACAATAAATAATCTCTGTCGTATTATGTTATTCGTAGCAAAAAAAATTTTCAGTAAGGAATTTTTAAAATTTCTTCTTTTTTTTTAATCGTTTTACATTTATCTATCGCAAAATACCGTTAAAACCGTTCATTAATCTGCTCTGGTATTGGATAAATTATATAAGAATAGTTTTTGTGTTTTTACTTTTGTAGCTAATTTTACAATATATATGATATAATTTACTTAATACTTCATTAATTCTATAAAAAATCACAGTTAATTCTACATTTACAGCGCAAATAAGGAACTTTTCTACAGGATTTGCTCTGTAAATATAGAGAATTAACTTATTTTTTATAGTTTAGATTTTATAGGTGGTAATTGTGAATATGAAAGCTAATAATTGTAAAGTTTTCAAATCGCCATATACAGTTGAACGTGAACACGCTAAATCCATACTACGTAAATTTTTAAAATACTTGCCTGATAAAAAGCGAGGAGTATTAAGAGTTATAGGTCTCCCTCACTCTGGTCGCACTTGCTTTTTAAAAAATGCAGAACATATTGCATTAGAATATAATTATGATGTTATTTACCTTTCGATAGATTCGCGCCTTAAAACTAAGGAATTTTTAGAATTACATTGCGGAAGTAGTGAAATTCAACTGCGCATTAAGGATATAAGCCAACAATACTTTGAAAACTTGATATCTAATAGTCTATTGAATAATAAAAAAAAGGGACTATTAATAATTGCAGATAATATTGGTCAATTTAACTCTGATATTATTAATATTTTATGCTCTATTTTAAACAATAAAGATTACTTTAATCTTGCCTTAGTCTATTCAAACGAGCCTAGAGCAGTCAAGAATTTGGATTTTATCGAAAATCTATTTTATGAAACAATAAACCTTAATCCATTATCACTACAAGGTCTACGGTTGTGGTTAAAGGACATATATTCATGGGAACCTCCGGATCATTTTCTTGAATGGTTTTATAATGAAACAACAGGTCTACCTGGATTAATAAAATACGGAATTTCATATTTGTCCAGAGAAAGGGTATTAATTCAAGATACTACAAGTGGATTTGTTATTAAAAAAGATTATTCAAATATCCGATTAAATAAAAAAAATTATAACCACACTAAAAACAATTTACCATCTGCTCTAGATGAATTTGTGGGTCGTAAGAAAGAAATCGAAAAAATAAACAATCTACTCGATGTCGCAAGACTTGTTACACTTACAGGTTGCGGTGGGATTGGTAAAACTAGACTCGCGTTGCAGGTAGCATCCATGCGATTATATAACTATAATGATGGTGTTTTTTTTGTTCCACTATCAACAGTTACAAAATCTGATTCTGTTATATCAGCTATTGCAAAATCGATAAACGTTTCTGGCATAAAAGGTCAACATATATTTGATACTTTAAAAGATGTTCTGAAAGATAAGAACTGTCTGATCATACTTGACAATTTTGAGCATGTTATTGACGCTGCTTCCAAAATCTCTGACCTGCTCATGTATTCTTCTGAGTTAACCATTCTTGTAACAAGTCGTGAACCTTTAAGAATATCAGGCGAATACACATTCTGCGTACCACCTTTGGATTTTCTTGATTTACAGGAAATAACGCCATCCAAAAAATTGGTTAATCACCCTTCTGTAAATCTATTTTTATTACGTTCAAAAGCTGTTAAGCCTGACTTTGAAATTACTGAACAAAACACAAATGAAATAATAGAATTATGCTCTTATCTTGAAGGTATACCATTGGCAATTGAACTTGCAGCGGCAAATATCGGACAGATTTCAATAAATACCATGATCAGCCAAAGCCAGAACAGGTTAAAGTGGCTTAATAATGGAGCGCGTGATTTGGCAGATCGCCAACGAACTTTAAGAAGCACCATTGAGTGGGGTTACAATTTGCTAAATGAAACACACAAAAAAATATTTAAAAGACTTGGTGTATTTAAAGGGAAGTTTGACTTAGCAGCTGTACAGGCTGTGACAAATTTTCACAATGATATCGAAGATTTATCTGATGGAATAACTTCTTTAATGAACAAAAACTTTATATCTTTAATACCTGATATGGTAGAAGGCGAAGTACGATTTTGCATGCTTGAAACAATACGCGAATATGCGGTAGAACTATTTTCAGATAGTTTGGAAGAAAGTAGTATAAGAGAATGTCATTCTAATTACTATTTGTCACTTGTTACAGAAGCTGATAATAAAATTAATAGCAACGACCGTCAAATGTGGCTTGAAAAACTGGAGTTTTCACATTCAAATATTATCGAAGCTCTGAAACACTTACAGATGACAAATAACCTTGAAAAAGAGTTAACATTAGCCGGAGCAATGGGATACTTTTGGGAGGTTCGTGGTTACTGGATAGAAGGCATTTCAATTCTTGAATCCTTGGTTCAGAGATATGGAAGTTCTATAAAATCGAAGAATTATGTTAAAGTATATGAGTGGTTAGGAAGGTTAACACATTTACAGGGCAAACCTGAAAAGTCAATTTCAATCTTTAAAGAATGTCTATCCCTTGCAAGGGAAATTGGAGACAAGATGTGTGAAGCTGCTATTGAATATAAGCTGTCCTTAGCTGTAGGTATGCAAGGAAATCTTGATGAAGAAGTAAAACTTGCTAACGGCAGCTTGCAAAAATATCAGGAAATTGACTATAAACCTGGTATAGCAGATGTTCTACAGCACTTAAGTCTATTACACTATCAGAAGGGAGCATATGAAAAGGCAGAGGATTACTCAAGTCAGAGCTTAAAAATCTGCACAGAATTAAATGATAAGTGGAGTATGTCAAGAGCGCTCTGGAGACTTGGTCTAGTGGCCAGAGGTAAAGGTGTTTTTGATAAGGCAATGGAAATGATCAATAAATATCTTATATGCTGTCAAGAACTTGATGACAAAGAAGGTGTGGCAAATGCTTTGATAAGCTTGGCAGAATTATCAAGGTCTCAGTGTGAATATGATATTGCTGAAAATTATTATATGGAGGCTCTAAACCTGTCTTACGAACTAGGTTATAAGGCTATTACTGGTCGTGTCTTAAAAGACATGGGTGAAATACAAAGATACAAAAGCAATTTTAATAGAGCTATGGAACTGTATGAGGAAAGTTTAACTGTATTATTAGAAATAGGCAGTATAGGAGACATCGCCTGGCTTTACCGTAATATGGCTGAACTAGAACTGCAGACAGGTAATCTATTAAAAGCCCAAGAGCTTTATCTAAAAGCTTTAAATGTTTTTTGGGATAGTAAAGAGAATACGATTATATTTGTTTTTTTGGTTTTGGGAGGACTTGCAGGAGTATCCGCCAAGCTAGAAAATCATGACAGAAGCGCGCGTTTGTTTGGAGCTGCCAATAGATATATAGATATTATAAGAAATCTTGTTTCCAAAAGTGATATAAACGAATACACAAAACGTCTTAATGAACTTCAGAATAAAATGATTAAAGAAGATTTTAATAAAGCTTGGTCAGAAGGCGGCCAGATGAGTATGGATATGGCAATAGACTATGCTAATGAAGTCTTTAAGGATGATAAGTTTGAGAAAAACATGGCAAATAAAATGATTAATTTTATACATTCAAACTTCTCAAGGGACATTTCTCTTATTGAAATATCCGACTACTTTAATATGACTCCGGCATACATCAGCACTTTATTTAAATACTACACAGGCTATAATTACAAGGATTTTCTAAACTCTTACAGGGTCAAAGTGTCAAAAGAGCTTTTGCAAAACAGTAATCTTAAGATAAATGAGGTTGCTGAAAAAGTCGGATGTAGTAATGTAAATACATTTATTCGAATATTTAAAAAATACGAAGGTATGTCCCCAGGCCAATATTATGCCTCTATTCAGAAAAAAATTAAGGAATGTTGAAAAAATAATCATCAACATAATATTCAAAAAAAATAGATATAAATCAAAATTAATAGCTATTTATGCCGCCTTGAAAAACAATATAAAATATAAGTGAAGACTATAGTTACTGGATTTTGAATCATACCTGTAGCTTTCAATATTTATATTTTTTAAGGAGGATTTATTT
>JAUZPS010000106.1 GCA_030705945.1 Bacillota bacterium | reverse complement strand
TTTATTGCAAAATATATATATAAAAAGCAATTAATCTTTTACATTTGCCTATCGCAAAATAACGTTAAAGCGTTCGTTATTTTGCGATAGGCAAATGTAAGATTAATTGCGCTTTTTATATAGCTACAATTCAAATATAAATCTCTTAAGCTAATTTGAACCTTTCATTGCAAGTATTAACCATATACTCAACAAACTGCCTTGTGATTTTCTTTCTTTCAAGCTTGGATGAAAATAGAGAAACACTAGAGGTATTTTGTTGTATTCTCATTGCTTCCTGAATTAGTAAAGTATATTTTTCATCCACATTTTCAATAACAAATTCAGCGCTGTCAAATTTTGAAGCAACTGTCTCCTTTTCTAAAATATAATATATTCTGCATAAAGTAAGCACTATCAAGGATATCCATCCATCAAACATTAAAATGAGAGGATTTTTTCCTTTCTTAATCCAATACTCATTGAGTCTTTCGCCTAAATCGTTTCTAATATCGAACCATTCAATTTCGTTTACAATAGTACTGAAATCTTCGCCATATATTTTTAAGCCGCGTTCTTTAATCTGAAATAGAGAAAAGGTTTTTATACCAACAACGCCCTGATATTTACCATAGGCAAAATAAGGGTATTCTCTTGAGTAGTTTCCAATTCTTACATCCTGTACATTTATATATTCTCCTTCAAGCTTTTCAGCATAAGGGCTTATAGTGTTTAACTTATCATGGACGCCTTTTAATTTTTTAAGTTCATCCTCTGTAAGATCCCTGTTCAAAAAGGTCATAAAATCAATATCACTTTTTTCTTCATTAAAATGGCCTAAAGCTACAGAACCATAAATATAAATTCCATATACTACATCCCCAAGTTCATAGGTTATAAGTTGAACATAAAATTGAAATAATTGCTGTAGTTGAATTGGTATTGAATTATACATATTAAATTCCTCCTGAATAATTTATCCTACAGTTACTTAGGAATGATCGAAAAATTACTTCCGGTTCTGACCGTGTGTTCACGAGTTAAGTGATCACGAAAGAGACGATTTTAGCGGAGGTTATTTTTCAACATCCATTAAGTGACCTCCAATAGGGAGGATCGAGCTAAATCTTTTTAATTAAGTACCTATATATTTTGCAATAAACACTTTACATCCATTTTTTATATTGCAAAATATATACCTTGATTCATAAGTTGCGAAAAGTTCACCTTTGATAGTAAAATGCAGATGTATTAACTGCATTTTTAATGTAGAATCTTTTTCGCAACTTATATATATAAAAAGCGCTATTAATCTTACACTTGACAGAACAAAATAACGAATGCTTTAATGTTATTTTGTGGTAGGCAAATGTAAAAGATTAATTGATTTTAATACAGAAGCCCGATATACCTTATAATTATAATAATATTATAAGAATAAAATGTTAATAAAATATTAATAAAATACAAATAAAAATATAAATAAAATACAAAACGCGCTCAAAATAACTTGACGCGCGTTGTCAACAATAATTAAGATAATAATTAAAAATATTATAGCATCGTTTTTTAAAGAATGCAAGAAAATATAATTTGAAAAAACACTTTAAAATCAACCTTTAAAATCAAGACAATAAAATATTATTTTCCTTTAGAACAAGTTATTTCAAATCCGGATAATTGGAACTTGTTGCATTAAAATGCTTTGCTATAATTATTACGTCATTCATATTGATTGAATTATCCATATTAAAGTCATAATCTGAAGAATACTTAGCGTCTCCTGACATCGAATTAAAGCCTTTTGCGAGTTCAATAATGTCAGACATGTTTATTGCTCCATCTTGAACGCCTGCCTTTGGAATATCTCCAGCCCACATAAGAATAGGAGATGTATCCGATGACAATTGCTTATTGCCATTTAATGAAATGCTTTTATCCATGAGCAGATATCCGGCCTTGCTGATTTTTAAATTATATCCGGCCAGTCCTGACGGAACATTATCTACTTCGAAGTAGCCTTTGCTGTCTGTTTTAGCTGTTACTCCGGCAATATCAACGTTAAAGCCTGCTTTTACCATGCTATCGGAAGAAGTTAGTGGAAAATCCTGCGCTACATAACCTGAAACCTTATATCCCGCGCTTGATGGTATTGGGGTTGATGTAGGGGCAGGCGTATCCGAAGTACCGCCGCCAGGCTCATTTCCCTGAAGTTTGATGTTACCTTCATACATTGGTATATTAGGCGCAAACTTGCGGTCGCCACTCATATATGTAGCATCCCAGTTCTGGTAAGACCAGTCATTTGAAGAAACCCAATTGTTTGATTTTGAATTGATGTTTAATATTACTTCAGGGCCGGCAAAACTCCACATATATCCAGGGTAAATCCATTCACCTGATAGGTCAACAGTCACATAATAAACTTTATTGGCCGCATCCCAAAGTGTTGGTCCTGAAATAAGAGGCGTAATCTTAGGACCCGCATTGCTCGAACCAAGAGATAGGCTTATATCGCTTTTGTCAGCCGCGTCAAGGGTAAAGAAATATCTTATACTTAGTTTATTGCTTGGTCTTGTTGGCCAGGAAGAGCGGTTTTCAACAGTAAAAGAAAGTTGTATTCCGTTTTGGCCTGACCAGTAGGTTTTTACGAATACCGGCCACTCATCTTTAAGTGTATGAGGCTTATCAGGCAGAGGGAAGCTGCTGTCAGATATTGGGGTACCGCCAAATTCCTGGTACATTCTTGCAAGCGAGCCCACTAACCCAGCGTTGTAATCTACATCAACTTCGTTTGCGACATAATCAGTTATGGAGTCGGTAAAGCCATCACTTAAGGTTGGGCTTCCGACTAAGGCGCCATATAAAATATGACGGTGCTCAGCAGGGACGCTGTCTTGGCGGCCCCATCCTCCATGAGCGGTACGATGGTGAGGATGCTGAGGCGAATTATTGCCAAATCCAATAATATAACTTGAATTTCTTGGATTCTGTCCAAGAATATAATTTAACTGATTTACAGAAAAATCATGATATCGGGATTTTTTTGTTGCATCTGTAAGTTTGTCAGAGTATATAAAAGAAAGAAAAGACGTATTCGCCGCGTAACGCAGTGAACCCCAATCGTCAAGTCGAGCATGACCTCCCGGAGTGTAAGCTACTTTTGTGCCATCCGCTCCATACTCAGTACCTCCTACTGTCCACCAGTTGAGCCATCTTTCAACATCAGCCTTATAGTCTGCGTTATCAGGCTTTAATAAAGACATAAGAACATAGTCTCCAAAAGTAGCGTCGTCATAGTTGTGAGTCCATTTATATTTATGTACCTTCTGGTCTTTTTCATTACCAAGGCCTGAATAATTTGCTTCAGCTTTTGCAAGGTAGGATGAACCGCTTCCGGCTGCCTTTGCTTCTTTAGCCATGTAAATCCAAGCAGGACCCCATACAAGTTCATCATTTATTCCACTCCATGATTGGTAAGGAGTATCCGCGTCAATTTTTTTTATTGTATCATAATATGTTCCACGGTACTTATCACCAAAAGCAAAAAGCTGTTCAGCATGACTAAGAAGAGTATCCGCATAAGCAGGGTCAGTCGGGCGGAATACAATTGACGATGACGCCATGGCAGCAGCAACTTCCAATACCAAATCTGTAGCAGGATGATCCGGATCCATTTTTAAAGCTTTACGATCTGTTACAAACTGTGTGGATTCAATAGGAATCCAATTATCATGGTCTGATTTGGTCATACCGATCTGCCCGTAAAAAACATTTGGCTCAGGATGACATTTAATAAAAAAGTCATTGATCCAGCGAAGCTGATTCATCAGCCATTTAAGTTGACCGCTATTTTCATAGGCTTGTCTGTACTCAATGGCGCTCCATGCCATAAGTGTTGTCGCTGCAGAATTTGTGATATTATATTTCATATTATCACCCGCGTCGACCCAACCGCCTGTCAGATCTAATCCAACATCCTGCCCGTCAGTTGTCTGAGCGTCGCCCTTCCACTGGACGCGAGTTGGTATGCTGGATTTAGAAAGGTTGCCTGATCGTTGTTCTTCATAAAACAAAATTGATTTCTGAAGCGCTTCCCCATAGTTGAGAGAAGAAGTAGTCGCAGCCTCAAGAGTTACTGCGGGAACACTTGATAAAACAAGTATTAAACACAGCAAGAACATAATTAGCTTTTTCATAAGATCCCCCTAGTAATGAATGCTTTAATAATTACTTCCGATTTAGAGTAAACACGAAGCTTAGACTTTAGCGGAAGTTGTTTTTTCAACACTCCTAAATTAAATTATTTAGGGCGTTTCAAAAAATTTCTTGTTCAAGTTTATATGACGAAAACCCATTATATCAAGTTTTTGAAACGACCAGTTGCTAAGTTTTTTTGATACTACCTTAATGATTATTTTAATTTGACATAATAATCTATATAGTTATATTTTATCAGAAAAAATAATTCTTTTCATTATTTATATTGTAAAAAGCTTCACATAAATGCAAGGCCTGATACATTGCCAAGTTGTGCTAGGGGTTTAAATCTGATATAATTCTAATGAATTTTCAGGTTTAGCTGATTTTGAATAATGCAGAATTGGCGAAAAATATCTTTTAGATATTAACGATGGTAAGTAAATTTAAAATAAAAAATCGGGTGGAAATTAAAATGAAGCTTTATATAACAGATTTAGACGGAACACTATTAAATAGCGAGAAAGAAATAAGCGCTTTTTCAAAAAGTACTTTAAACACTCTCATCTCAAAGGGCGTTAATTTTTCTATCGCGTCTGCGAGATCATTATCAACAGCGTTAAAAATATTATCAGGTCTGAAGCTTAATGCGCCTATCGCGTTGATGAATGGCGTCGCGCTTTATGATATGGAGAGCGGTAAATATATAAACATTGAGGCGTTGGCTCAAGAACCTGCGGAAGAAATAGTTAATATATTAAAGATGCGCAGAGTAGAAGGTTTTATGTACACAATATCGGACGGTGTCTTAAATACTTATTATGAGACGCTAAGTTCAAATGTTTTGACGGATTTCAGAGATGAGCGTATAAAAAAATACAATAAAACCTTTGAGCAGATTGAGAATTTTAAAGACAAAATCAGTGAAAATAATATAATTTATTTTACGCTGTTGGATGAGTATGAAACTCTTATCAAAGTATATGAGACGCTAAAAGACATGCCCGGAATAGAAATATCATTATACAAAGATGTATACTCGGATAATCTTTATTTTTTGGAGATATACAGCAAAAATGCGTCAAAACGCAATGCGGTTAATTATTTAAGAGAGAATTACAACTTTGACGAGATTATTGGATTTGGGGATAATCTCAATGATATTCCGATGCTTAAGGCTTGTGACGAGTTTTATGCGGTAGCTAACGCTGTTGATGAACTTAAGAAACTTGCAACTGGAGTAATTGGCGATAATGATTCTGATGGAGTTGCAAAGTATATAGCTAAGAAGGAATGTTTGGAAGGTTATTAGTCAGATGAGAATATGGATTTTTATTGCTGAAAAATTAAAAAATTTATTTCCAGGCTTTGCATTGAAAATTTGTGTATATATAATGAAATCAAAGAAAGTTTCAGGAAATAAGGAATTGATCTTAGACATAGCTGTTTTAGTTGATTCGCTTGGGAATCAGCGTATGGCTATTGAATGTTACAAAAGAATACTCTTAGTCGATGATAGAGAAGCAAGGGCTTATTATGGCATTGCGACTGTATATGATGGCTGGAAAGATTATAAGAGCGCTATATCGTACTATTCAAAAGCTATAGAGATAGAGCCTTCCTACAGCCGGGCATGGTTTTTTCTCGCTAATGTACTGGACGAAACGGGTGAAAAAGAAAAAGCGGTAAGAGCATATAAAAGAGTAATCGAGATTGCGCCTGACGATTTTTGGGCTCATAATAATCTCGGAGTTATTTATGAAGAGATGAATAATAACCAGGAAGCGTTAAAGTGTTTTAAAAAGGCTTTAGAGATTGATCCCAATCATTATAAAGCCCATTTTAATATGGGTGTAATATGGTCAAAATTAGGTTATACGGAAAAGGCTATTTCAGCCTATCAAAATTCAATTGTTCAAAATAACCTGTACCCATATTCCTTTTTGAATCTTGCGATAATTTACAAGGATAGGGGAGAAGCCGAGATATCAATTGATGTCTTAAGCGCAGGTATAAAATCCAACAAAAACTCCTCGTTTCTATATTACAACAGAGCGTGCGTGTACTCAGGAATAAATTGCCTCGATAAGTCTCTCGTGGATCTGGAAGCAGCGGTCAAATTAAACCCTGAGCTTTTAGAATTTATTGTTTCTGACGAGGAGTTAGAGCCTTTGCGTGGACTTCAGGGATATGAGATGTTAGTAAGCTCTTGTAAATAGAATATTGACTTTTCAAAAGATATTGCAATACATATGAAATTGTCATATGAACGAAAGATATTTATCTGCAAGGTGTTTAAAATTAGGTCTTTTGGCAGAGTCAAGCAAATAGGCTGATCTTTCAGCGTTTTCAATTCTGTATTTATTCAATTCGCTGATGATTGTCTCACCGCTTCCAATTCCAATACCGTGGCCATAATAGTATCCGTCGCCGAGATCAAAAACGTTTTCACCTTGCCACTCGGGGGTCATTGGGTCAACATCAGGGTTCTTGAAATATCTGCCATCACCAGGCAAGTAATCATGGACATTCGGGTAATCAACAATTCCAATATCTCTGTCAAGGTGCTGCCAATTCATTAAATAGATTTCAGGAAACAGACTATTGAAGAGTTCTTTCGGCAGTACGTCGACAAGGGCCTTATAATATACGATTACCATAGCGGTAGAACATTCTGTCGCATAGCTTGAACTATTAGTATAAATATCATTTATTGCGTCCGAAGGTTTTACATTGTTTTGAAGTAAAAAACCACCTTCATTTGTTCTGCTCCAATAATCAGGATTGCATCTTGATTTTCGGAAAACCCTGAATGAAAATCGGGAGCGATTTAGGGATATGGCTGCATTGATAATACTTTTTCTTAAATCGAGCTCAAATTTAAGATAATCCTCTGAGGCATACCTATATACATAATCACTCGATGCCAATATATAGGCAATTGTTTTTTTATCTCCATTTAAGTCCATTTGATTTGTCAAAGTTTCAAAGCTTATTGAATTAGAACCTATTTCGATCATTTTACTCACTTACCTTATGAATTATATTTTTATATCAATCTATATATTTTGCAATAAAAATTTACATCTATTTTTTATATTTCAAAATATATACCTTGCTTCATAAGTTACGAAAAGTTCATCTTTGATAGAAAAATGCAGACGCATTAACTGCATTTTAATGTAAAATCTTTTACGTAACTTATCTATCTTTAATCTAAAGGTTTACATTCTCAATTTGATCAGCTATGCTTTTATTAATCCATTTCTTCCACCTCTTCTTGCTTATCTTATGTAAAAAATGGGAATGGTTTGAGAGTAATTCCTGCTTATCAGGTTCTAGTTTCCTGAAATCATCCAGAATTGAAAGCTCATCTTCTGTGTAAGACCGTTGGTTTTTCGGAGATTCTAATTGCGTTGTATTTTGTAAGTATTTATTTTCTAAAGATAACTCAAATGGTATAGGACATGGAGTCTGCTGAAAATGATCTCCAGTGTAGCATAGGTATGGGAGATTTTCACTAATCCATCTGGAAGTATACTTATATTGGAATATTATATCATGTTCGTTTTCCCTATTCGGACAAGGAACGAAACCAAGAAGTTTTTGGGAAAGCTCCAGATCCTTACTATCTTTCGACAATAGACGTTTTACCACCATTTTAATAGACTCAGGATTTCTTGATTCAAAGAAGGCCCAAACAAGATCATAAATATAAGAGCCTCTGTTGTATCGATTGTAAATTAATTTCTCTATGATTCTCAATGAATCATGATCGTTATATATTTTGATAAGCGCAACTGCAACCTTATCTAATAGTTCATCATAGTGAGGATTTAATCCATCTGACTCGTAACCTGTTTCTAACATCCACTTTGCGGTCTTGTGATTTTCTTCATCACTGTCAAAGCGAATGTTATCGGAAAAAACTGTATTTATTATGTTAAGCGCAAGCTTGTTTCTTGAGTTTAACTTATCTAATAGTCTTTGCTTTTTGATTTCACCATGAAGGACAAATAAGGTTGGGAATTGTAGATTTTCTGAATTAAGCATGTCTAAAGCTTCTTCCTCGTTATGGCTCAGAAGGTCGTTATATGCGCCTTTCATTTTTTCAATGCCTTTGTTTAGTCTGATTTGATCGAGATAATTTTCTTTGCTGGTTAATATATTACTCTTATTCATATTATTCCCGTCCTTTAATTAAGTTGATGAACGAAACTATGATGAGGTTTTGTTATAGTGTAAAGTTAAGTTGAGAAAAAAGGGATTTTCAAAGCGAACTGAAATAAAACTTTACAGTTCTGTATCTATAGATAGTATTAATAATATGAAACTTTGCTGGAAGTGTGACAATTTTTTAAAATAGGAGTATTAACAGATGTTAGAATTTAACAATCGCAAAGTGATGAAATAATTAGTAATTCAGTGAATTCATAAGATATTTCAGTAAAATAAAAACCTAATAAATAGCATTGCTTATTTTTTGTCATTTTTCTTGATTATCTGATAGTTTTTATGTATAATCATTCTTGATAATTTTATAAAGAAAGTTGGAGGGGGTTATAATGGGAAGAGCTTTAATTATTGGCGCCGGAGGCGTTTCTAATGTTGTGGCGCATAAATGCTGCCAGAACCCAGACATATTTGAAGAAATTTGCTTAGCAAGCAGAACTATTGAAAAATGCGAGGCAATAAAAAATAAATTAGTTGGATATAAAACTAAAGTTCATACAGCTAAGGTTGACGCTGATGATACGAACCAGGTAATTGACCTTATAAATAGTTTTAAACCGGATATTGTAATAAACGTTGCGCTGCCATATCAGGATTTGACAATCATGGACGCATGTCTTGCAACCGGTGTTCACTATCTTGATACAGCAAATTATGAGCCGCCCGATATTCCTAAATTTGAATATAAATGGCAGTGGGCTTATAAGGAAAAATTTGAAAAAGCAGGCTTGACTGCATTATTAGGAAGTGGATTTGATCCTGGTGTTACAGGTGTTTTTTGCGCATATGCAAAAAAGCATTATTTTGATGAAATTCACTATATTGACATAGTGGATGCAAATGCTGGCGATCACGGATACCCATTTGCAACTAATTTCAATCCGGAAATTAATATACGTGAAATTACAGCTAAGGGAAGATATTTTGAAGATGGTAAATGGATAGAGACAAAGCCTCTTGAGTTTAAGGAAGTATATAACCTTCCAGAAATAGGACCTAAGAACATCTATCTTTTATACCATGAAGAATTGGAATCTTTGGCTGTCAATATAAAAGGAGTAAAGAAGATAAGGTTCTGGATGACTTTTTCAGATAATTATCTCAATCATTTAAAAGTGCTTCAGAATGTTGGAATGACTTCAATAGAACCAATAACATACGAGAACCAGCAGATAATTCCACTGCAGTTTTTGAAAGCTATACTCCCTGATCCGGCATCCCTTGGTTCGAGAACAAAGGGTAAGACAAATATCGGATGCATAATACAAGGGATAAAAGATGGAAAGCCGAAAACATACTATATTTACAATGTTTGTGACCATGAAGAGTGTTATAAGGAAGTCGGATCGCAGGCAATATCATATACGACCGGGGTTCCTGCAATGATAGGCGCAATGTTGATGATGAAAGGTTTATGGAAAAAGCCTGGAGTTTTCAATGTTGAGGAGTTTGACCCGGATCCTTTTATGGAAGCCTTAAACAAGCATGGACTTCCATGGAAAGAGGATTTTTCTCCAAAACTTCTGGATTGAGGTTAAATACATGAATATTGATATAAATTCATTACCAACACCCTGTTATATAGTTGATGAGAGACTTTTAACTAAAAATCTTGAAATACTGCATTCTGTCCAGGAACGGACAGGATGCAGTATTCTTCTTGCCCTTAAAGGCTTTTCAATGTATTCGGTATTTCCTTTAGTAGGGAAGTACTTAAAGGGCATAACTTCAAGCTCTTTGTTTGAAGCAAGGCTTGGGCGCGAAGAGATGGGGAAAGAAGTCCATATATATGCTCCTGCATATATTGATGAGGAATTTGATCAAATAGTTAAATATTGTGACCATATTGTGTTTAATTCCTTTGATCAATGGAACAGGTTTAAAAGTAAAGTTAAAAACGCTGCTAACAAGAAAATTGAATGCGGCATTCGGGTAAATCCTGAATACTCTGAAATTTCAACTCCCATATATAATCCATGCTATAAGTATTCCAGATTGGGCGTGACCTTATCAAATTTCAGACCCGATGAGCTTGAGGACATTGACGGGCTTCATTTTCATACAATGTGCGAACAAAACTCCGACACTCTTGAACGTACAATAAAAGTCGTTGATGAAAAGTTCGGGGAATATATTAAAAAGATGAAATGGATTAATTTAGGCGGAGGGCATCACATTACAAGACCGGATTATGATATTGAAACCCTTATACGCTCCATTTTATTCTTTAAGAATAAATACGGGGTAGATGTTTACCTCGAACCGGGCGAAGCCATTGCCTTAAATACCGGATTTCTTGTTGCCAAAGTACTGGATGTGGTTGACAATGGAATGAAAATTGCAATTTTAGATACTTCTGCCGCATGTCATATGCCGGATGTGCTTGAAATGCCGTACAGGCCCAATATCATTAATTCTGGAAAACCTGATGAATACGCATACACTTATAGGCTTGGGGGACTAACGTGTCTTGCTGGAGACATTATTGGCGATTATTCTTTCAAAGAACCGCTAAAACCTGGGGACAAGCTTGTGTTCTGTGACATGGCGCATTACACCATGGTAAAGAACAATACATTTAACGGCGTTAATTTGCCGTCCATAGCGCTTTATAATGAAAAGGACGGTATAAAGATAATCAAAAAATTTGGATATGATGATTTTAAAACAAGATTGTCATAGAAATAATAATATTGTCATAG
>JAUZPS010000105.1 GCA_030705945.1 Bacillota bacterium | reverse complement strand
TTCAAATCAAGCAGCTTACTACAGAAGGTAACTTTCATAAGAACAAAGGATTGGAATACATGGGCTGATCAATCCATAGTTTTGCAGTTAAATTATGGAACTACCAATCTGACTCTCAAGCGAACAAGCTCTGATGGCGGTTCTGTAAATATTGATTATATATCGCTTCTCAATCAGGATACTCCTTCACAGACTCCTAATAAGCCAGCCAATACACCGACTAAGACCCCCACAACTACAAATACTTCTACTAATACTCCTACTTATACATCTACTAACACCCCTACTAATACTCCTACTAACACCCCTACTAATACTCCTACTAATACTCCTACTAATACTCCTACCAATACTTCTACAAACACTCCTACCAATACTCCTACTAACACCCCTACCAACACTCCAACTTCCACTAATACTCCTACAAACACTCCAACTTCTACTAATACACCAACTAATACGCCTACTAATACACCGACAATTACTCCTACTAATACAAATACCCCTACATGTACACCAACACCAACTCCTACTATTACTCCAACTAATACTCCAGCCACGGCCCCAACAATAACACCGGCAGCATTGCAAAAATACGAGGCTGAAAACGCGTTACTTCTGGGGAATGCAAGAATAGCAACCGATCATATCGGTTATTCAGGCTCAGCATTTATATGCGGATATGGAAATATTGGCGCAACTGCCATATTTACTGTCAATGCTCCTTCCGAAGGCGCATATAAGTTAACCATTAGATATTCCAATGCAAGTGAAGCCGAAAAATCTTTAAGTATATATGTAAATGGAGTCAAGATAAAACAGACATATTTTAAGAAGCTTTCTAATTGGGACACATGGGAAAACAGTGAAGAGACAATTTATCTAAATAGCGGAACGAATAAAATATCTTTGCAAAGAGACATTGATGATGGCGGTTCTGTAAACCTTGATTTGATAACTTTAGCGAAAATTTAGCAGCCTTCTATGGCAAAGCTTTTATATATAAAAAGCACTATTAATCTTACATTTGACGGAGCAAAATAACGAACGCTTTAACGTTATTTTGCGATAGGCAAATGTAAAAGATTAATTGCTTTTTATATAGGAAGTTGTTTGATGAAAAGTTTTGTACTATTGGCAAACACACCAATAATACAAAACTTTTTTTAATTCATTTAAACACAATTATCAACTTAATATTGATTATCAACAACTTCTACCCTTTTGATGTCAAAGAATTTATTGTAATAATACGAAGTTGTCTTTACAATAATTCCGTCTTTAACATCCCAAACGTTAGTCTTTCCTTGTTCGGGATATTCATAAGCAACAACTTTTTCATTCTGGTCTACGGTAAAATAAACCTTATAAATGCCGTCTGGGGTTGGTTCGTAATAACCAATTGTTTCTATAAGCTTATCTGATGTATAGATTCTATCCATTAATCCGTTAACATTATATTTGTATGTAACCATATCAGTACTCGGATCAATAACATTCATAAGTTTTCCGTTTTCAGGATCATACTCATAATTTATAGTTTTTACTGAATCTGAAATTGATTTAATCTTACCATTCTCATAAATTATAGTATATTTTTTAGTTAAACCGTTCTTATTTACAGTAATAACCTTTTTACTTCCATCAGAAGACACATCAGTTGAGTTTCCTTGTTCATCAGATATCCTGCATAAAACCTTGTTCGTATCAAAGCTGTATTTAACATTGTCTTTTGTAGTAAGCTCAAATACTCCATTTACAAGTTTCAGGTCGCTGAAATTATCTAAAGCTATATAGTTTCCATTTCCTTTATCAAGAAAATCCTGTGTCGATCCATCCGGGAAAGTAATTTCAAGCGCATTCTGGTAAGATGGCTGCTGGTTGAGATTTCTGATCCTGCTCTCGTCAAAATTAAACGTCCAGTTATCTCCAAACGAACCTTTTACGTTATTCATTGAGTTGTAAGTTCTTTTGAGTCCATCAAAGTCAATGCATGTTTTTAAATAATTTCCTGTAGGAATATGTACTCCGTTAACATTGTTAAAACTTCTCTTATAAATGCTTTCAGATATATTTACATAATTGTTGTATGATTTTTCAGGAAAAATAGTGTAAGAAGACAATGGATTCAAGCAAACCATTATATTAAGCCTGTTATTTTTTGCAGGTTCCGTCTGTCCAAGATGGACAAACTGCGCGTCCGATCCTGTAAAGTATATCTTGTGGGAATCAGAAGCATAAAATGCCTTTGTCGCAGCCTGATCATTAACTGTAAGGTTGCCTTCCAATTCTAAAATTCCAGCCGTCAGTAATCCCGCATGGCTGGCGTTCGTAGAAAATACGCAGTCGCCGCCGATTTTTAAATAATCGTTTTTATTTGTCATTATCAACTTATCGTTAAAAAGCGGTTGACCGAATTCAAACCTTCCATTTATATACATCTGTCCGCCATTAAGGTTTAAAGAGCTTCCCAGATCATTTAACGAAGCCGTTGACCTGAAAGAAAGACTGCCCTTTATATCCAACCTTTTTCCATTTAAATTGATGCTTGTGTCCTCAATAATGTATGACGAATTTGAATCTATTCCATTGATACAGTCTCCCATTAGAATTACAGACCTTCTTATATTGCTTTTGGAAACATTGAAAACCTTGGATAATGCGATAACATCCGCAATATTAATTGTTTCGTCACCGTTTATATCCTTGATATTTTCATATCCGGTTTCACCTTTTATCTTGTTGAAGGATTTTGCGATTTCAACAACGTCAGCAAGATTGATTACCCCATCTGCTCTTACATTTCCATACTTATCCTTTACCGGCAAATCGCCAGCGTACATTTGTTCCGGCTCACTTGGCGAACCAAGGTTGTAATGGCCGTACAAATCCAGCGTATATTCTCTTTCTAAATAGCTGCTGTTGGATTTTTTTATTTGGATATTATATCTGCCGCCTGTCTTAAATGACAAGCTGAAATGCCCGTCTGCTCCTGTAACTGCGTTTATAACACCAGTCAAATTGTTTTCCGGAAAAGCTCTTACTTCAAATCCGCTTTTCTTTATGTTTCTGTCATCAGAAACCCATCCATCAATTACTACGCTTTGTAACGTCGGTGTGGGAACTGGAGTGTATGTAGGAGTGTATGTAGGAGTGTATGTAGGAGTATCTGCAGGTAAGTTTTTTGGCTCTTCTGTTGATACATCTTCCGGTATGTCTTGATTTGCGTATGCTGTCAAAGTTGCATCAGAACCCGTTTGAGCTGCTGAACCAGAAATAGCCAATCCAGTCAGCGGCGCTAATTGTACTGAAATAAAAAGAGCAAGCGCAAGTGTAATTAACTTTTTTGTTTTTTTCATTATAATAACTCATCCTTTCTTTATTTGAGATTATTCATTTGAGATTATTCAGATTATTCATTAAATATATTTACTAAACAATACTGCTTTAATCGAGACTCTTTAATTTCTACATTTCGTCTGCCAATTTTATCACCACCTTTCATATTCA
Organism: Bacillota bacterium; assembly: GCA_030705945.1. Taxonomy (GTDB): domain Bacteria; phylum Bacillota; class Clostridia; order Acetivibrionales; family DSM-2933; genus Pseudobacteroides. The sequence continues at coordinate 7,630 of JAUZPS010000105.1, read as the reverse complement.
GATTCATCCTGATTCTGTACTATTTCTCAATATCACTCATCTTTTCCAGAACATTTGTTCGATAGTATTATTTTATCAATTATATTGGTTTAGGTCAATTTATGTATTCAGTCAAATTCAACCTTCCAATAATATCCACTCATGTAAACCTAATTATACCAATGATATAAACATTATTACATAATATGGTATTCAATATTAATTCAAAGTAAATTGAAGTAAATCGAAGAGAAATAATTTTTTTGAAATAATATAAGTAATATTTTTATTGGTTATCAGTAATCATGCAAAATCAAATTAAATCAAATAAGGTAGTATCAAAAAAATAACTGGTCAACTGGTCGTTTCAAAAACTTGATATAATGGGTTTCCGTCATATAAACTTGAACAAGGAATTTTTTGAAACGCCCTAAGTCGTTCACTTCTTAACAAATATACATCTTAAGGTATTATTTACTTTATTAAACTATTATCTCAATATATATAAGTAATTATATACAAATAACCAATTTCTAAATTAATTAATCATATCATAAAATAATTAATTTTAATATTGACATAATTAACAATCTTTTGAATTATTTTTAATTAATATTTATGGAAATTGTACAAAGTTTTATCAATCAATATCTATAAATATGAAATTGTAAAGTTTTTTATTGATTTTACTGTTCGATCTAGAATTAAAATAACCCCATTAAGAAAGCATATAGAAAAACCTATATGCCTTAAAATTAAACAGCTATCTGTTATTTTCCCAAAAATACTTTCTGGTATGCTTTAACCAGATTGAGTTTTTCTATATCCCAGTTTAATTCCTTCTCAATCCGATCCCTGCCACATTTGCCCATCTTTTTTCGAAGTTCTTCATTTTCAAGTAACTGCAGTATTTTTTCCGCCATGTCAATTGAGTCATTTCTTTTTGCATAAAGGGATGCTTCCTTGGCAGAATATTTTCCCTCAGTGAGATCAAATTGAACGATTGGCTTGCCAAGAGCCATATACTCCATAATCTTATTCATTGTGGACTTGTCGTTCATTTCATTATATTCATCAGGATTTACGCAAATATCAGCAGTATTTAAATATTCAAGAAGCGTTTTATCAGGAACCCTTCCAGAAAAAGTAAAGTAATCTTCTACCCCTTTTTCTTTAGCGTATTCTTTAATATACTCAAGCTCCGTCCCGCCTCCGACGCACGCAAAATGTATATCGCTCCTCATCTTAACCTTTATCAGATAATGAGCTGCGTCGATAAGATAATTTAGCCCTTCCTGCTTTCCGATAACGCCTACATACCCCACCATATATTTGCGGCCCATCTTTAATTCGGGTACGGGAGGAATAATTCTGAGTCTCTCAAGGCTTGGACCACTTCTGACAACAAACACATCCTCAGGCTTTTTCCCGCCCCTTTTAATGGCGATATCCCTGTAACTATTATTGGTGGCTATTGAAATTTTGGCGCATTTAAAGGTCCTTCTTTCAAAGAATATCATCAATTTATAGAAAAAACCCTTTTTACCATACTTAGCAATATAAAGCTCTGGATTAATATCATGATGATCAAAAACAAATTTTTTTCCAAAAATCTTAAAAAGACTGGCGACAAGGTATATCAAATCAGGCGGATTACAAGCGTGAATAACCTGAAAGCCCCTTGTGAAAAGGCATTTGACGCTAAGTATAAACTCCCACATAAGAGCGCTGCCGTATTCAAGAAGGTATCCCAAGGCTCCATCAGCTTCATAAGGCAATTTATGCCTGTAGATTGCAATATCGTCAATTACTTCAAATTTTTTCTCATAACCCTTTCCTGTAGGACAAATAATCGATACCGTAGCGCCATAATCCCTTAGGGTCGTTGCTTCTTGCCATACTCTCCTATCAAAGGGACAAGGTAGGTTTTCAACAATTATCAGGATCTTTTTACCAGCAAATACCTTCGTAATTTCCCCTTGCATTTGAAATATCCCCCATCCTCACCAAATCAAAAATCTTTTGATCATCTCTTGCTTCATTAATTATTCTATTGAACTCTGGATCTTTATTTCCAATTATTATAACATCTCTGTCCTCCAGAAGTTCATCTAATGAATCTACCATTAAAGCTGAAATATGAGGTATATGAGTTTCAATATATTCCTTGTTTGCCCCCACTAACTTTGCCAAAGAAACATTTCTATCATAAAGTTTCAAATCATAGCCTTTTCCTATAAGAGCTTCAATAACTTCAATCAATGGACTCTCTCTAAGATCATCAGTTCCTTCTTTAAAGCTGAAACCGGCGATCCCAATTTTATTTTTCTTAAATGAAATAACCTTTCTGATCGCATATGATATTTGATTATTATTACTGTAAATCAATGAGTTTAGAAGAGGCACATTAAGATCAAGCGTTTTAGCAAGATAATTAATCGCTCTTAAATCTTTAGGAAGGCATGATCCTCCAAAAGCAAAACCTGGCTTTAAATAATAAGTAGATATGTTTAATTTCGTATCTTGCATAAATATATCCATTACCTCATGGCTATCGAGTCCGATATTTTTGCAGATATGACCGATTTCGTTTGTAAACGTAATTTTTAATGCATGAAAATTATTATCTACATATTTTACCATTTCTGCGACTTCTATTTTAGTTTTAATCATAGGACCTGGGAGACCCTCATACAAAGAAATTACTTTATTTGCAACTTCCATTGAATCCGATCCAACCACAGTCTTAGGCGGATTATAAAAGTCATAAACTGCCGTAGATTCTCTTAGAAATTCTGGATTAAAAACAACAAAGAAATCAACATTCTGCTTCTTTCCAGAATATTTTTCAAGTATAGGAATTACTGTATTTCTCATAGTACCTGGAAGCATTGTGCTTCTAAACACAAAAATGTGTTTATCTGACTTTTCTTTGATACTTTTACCTGCTTCTTCACATACACTCTTTATATATTTAGTATCAAGACTGCCATTTGGCATACTTGGAGTACCTACGCATATGATTGACAACTCTGTATTAAATATCGCTTCCTTTGAGTCTGATGTAGCTGAAATGAGATTATTTTCCTTAGCTTTCTTTAATAATTCCGGAACATCCTTTTCAACAATAGGGCAAATTCCGTCATTCAACATACTGACCTTTAACGCGTTTACATCTACTCCAACTACCTTGTGCTGCCTTGATGTAAGATATGCCGAAGTAACAACTCCCACATATCCAAGTCCAAAAATACTTATATTCACTAGAAACACCCCCAAAAAAATATAAAAAATCCAATTTAATTTATCTTTAATTTTATTTATCTTTATTTTTAATTTATCTTTATTTTTATTTCTAATTTTATTTTTAATTTTATTTTTAATTTTATCTTTAATTTTATCTTTATTTAAATTTATATTTAATTTCAATTTATCTGTAAATCACCTGCGGACCACGTAATTAAGCTTCCCGCTGACATTTCTTTCGATGTGTTCAACAAATTCAATAGAAAACATTTCCACCGGCAAGTGAGTTTTTATTGTATTTCTTAACAGTTCCTCATCCGATTCATCAAATCCAGTTTCTTTTTCGATTTTAATAATTATTTTATTGTCCTCGCCTACGCATATCTGTGCTCCTTTTATTCTTTTAGCGTCTTTAAAAAAAGCGCAGTACAGTCCGGTAGCAGTTTTCTTTTCGCTTCCGGTATCTAAAAAGTCTCCTATTCGGCCATGAATAACTTTTATGTTTACTCCTTCATGCCCGCATGGACAACGCTCTTTTTCAATTTCAACAAGATCATGTGTATTATACCTTATCATAGGCATAATCCTGTTATGATAATGGGACCCTACAAGCTCATACAGGTTGTCCTTATAATTTATAAATTCAACATGCGAATAATTCTTCACAACATGATAATTGCCATAATCACATCTATACAAGGCAGCTACTCTTTCCGCCTGGCCGTACCAATCCATGACTTTGCACCCGAAAGCCATCTCTATAGCTTCTATCTGCCAGTCAAAAATCATCTCTGAAGAGGTTGTGACAAAATCAAAGGTTAATTGTTTATTATGTTTTATGCAATACTGAGCTAATAAATATGCCGTTGAGGGATACGCCCACAGGCATTTATTTTTAATTTCAGCAAGCTTTTCCACTACGTCTTCTAGTCCCTCATCGCTTATATGATAAGCCGATATGTACATTTCATTAATAAAAGGGATGCGTCTGTAAATTCTTTTGAGTTTGCCTTCGGTAAAAAAAATCCTTTCTCCTCTGAAAATAACCCTATATTTATTTCTCCAGCCAAAATAACTATTCTGTAGATATTGTTCTGCAGCCATACACTTTAAATCTCTGAAAAAAGTAAACGGAGTTCCTGATGTTCCGGCAGTAGAACCCTTATGTTTTATTTTGTAGGAGCTATTGACAAAATCACTGTAATTTTTCTTCACGGTTTCTTTATCTATAAAACCATAATTGGTAATATCACAGCCCTTGTTTTTGTAATATTTTATTTTATTGGAACAATAAGACAGAGTATCCTTGATAGAATCATTTTGAATTGATTTTGAATAAAAAAGCTTACTATAAAAGTAAAACAACTTTCTTATGAAAAAATCCTGATATTTCTTTTTATAAAAACGCGCTATAATTCTATAACCTTCCATAAACTACCCTATGTTCCAAATAAAATAGATAAAATCATTCATTGCTAATGTTTTATCTATTTTAAAATCATTATTAATTATTAATATATTATAAATATAAGTTTTAATCAAGTTACCGCAGTAAATTTTTCTCAGTGATATTTTATAACAAAACTTGACAAATGTCTACAAAAAAAATAGAATGAAAATGAACATTTTATAAATTTATACATATTTATGTAAAACAAATTATAAAAGTTATTGTTAAGTATATTTTGTCCAATGTAATTGAACTGGGAAAAAAAATAGTATATAATTCACTTAAGAAGGATTATAGATAAAGCAAAAGGTTATTTAATTTATTTATTTTAAGTTTTGATTTTAGGGGAGAGCTTCATGTTCATGTATTTTAATTTAAATTTTTTTCTACTATTTATTGTCATGTTTTCATCTTATTTTTCTTTAAATGTATATAAAATATATTTTTATCAGAGCGCTTTTTCCCTTAATAATAAACTAATAACAAGAAGAATGTATTTTTCTGATTGTAAGTTGCGGGGTTAAAGTGAATATTAAATGGTTAATACATAGACTCAGTGTTATGAGTCTATCGGAAATTTTATACAGGACAAAGAATACGCTAAAATTTAAATTGATTGAATCAAAATTAATTAAGTCAAGCAGTAAAGATAATATTTATATTGATTTCAATTATATAAAAAAAGTCTTATTTGATTTTGGATGCGGCAAGACTAACTATTCTATAAGCGACAATTTAAAAGATGTATCCAGACCAGATGAAACTACTCTTTACCAAAGTGATGAATGTATTCAAGAAATTTTAATTTCAGCTAACAACGCGTTAAATAACAAAATAGACGTTTTCGGCGATATGCTGACTTTACCGGATAATTTTGACTGGCAAACCGATCCTACAAGTAACCGGAGCTGGTCCAGAGATTTCTTTTTAAGAATTGATTACAGAAATGCTGACTGTCCCGGCGATCCCAAAATAATCTGGGAAATCAACAGGCATCAATTTTTAGTTGATCTTGGCATTGCCTATCAAGTTACAGGTAATGAGAAATACGCTGAAAAAATATTAAATATAATAGCCTCCTGGATTCATAATAACAAACAGTATTATGGCATAAACTGGACATCCTCACTTGAACTAGCATTGAGGCTTTGGTCCTGGCTCATAAGTATTTCTTTGATATCCAAAAGCAATATATTTAATGCTTGGGATAAAAACAAAATTAATTATTCAATATACTGCCAGGCTGATTTTATATTTAATTATATGTCCTTATATTCATCCGCAAACAACCATCTAATTGGTGAATTAACCGGACTTTTACTGGTTTCCTTCTTTTTGAAAGGAACAAAGAAGACAGAAAGGTGGAAAAAGAAAGCTATTTTTCTGTTAGAACAACAGATTGATAAGCAGTTCTTCAATGACGGTGTCAATAAAGAACAAGCTATATATTACGAGTGTTATACAATTGAATATTATTTGCTTTGCGAATACCTCCTTAAAGCTTTTAATCAAAGCTTTTCGCCCAAGGTTTATTTAAGACTTGGCAAATCTATTGAATTCCTCCACTCAATCTCCACAAAAAACGGTTTATATCCGAATATTGGCGATGAGGATGGCGGTTATGGGCTAAGGGTTGGGAAAAAAGAAAACAAGATACTTTCGCTATTGAGTCTGGCATCAGTTCTTTTCGATAAAAATTATCTCATCGGTAAGCGTAAATTATTTGATTTAAAAAGCTTGTTGCTTCTTTCAAATAAGTATTCCCGCTTTTTTATGGAGCTTCATGATGGTTATGAACCCAGTTCCGGTATTATTGATAATTCTTCAGGCAGACCCGAACTCAAAATTTTTAAAGAAGGTGGATACGCAATACTTAAAAAAGTATGGGCAAATGAGGATACTCTTATAACCTTTGATTTTGGTCCGATAGGATTAAGACCTCTTAGCGCGCATGGGCATGCGGACATTTTAAGCATCAACCTTATACATAAAGGTAAGCCTATTCTGGCTGATATAGGAACTTATAAATATTATCAGGACAACAACTGGAGGACCTATTTTAAGAGCACCGCCGCTCATAATACTATATGCGTTGAAGACAGCAACCAGCTTGATGAATTGGGAAGTTTCCTGTGGGGTAAGGAACCTCATATAGGCTTAAGTTTTAACGAAAAGGATTTATGGATAGAAGCAGAACACGACGGTTATTTGAAAAACTTTGGAGTTGTACATAAGCGGCGGCTTGAATATTACAACAACTCCCTGATCATTACTGATACTATAAAGACTTCTCAAAGAAGACAAATAAGCATGAATTTTCACCTTGATAAGCAAGTAACTATAGAAAAAATAACTAATGGTAAATTCAAACTCACAAACAGCCATGCTGAAGCGATAATAGAATTTGATCATAAGCTCGGCATAAATATAAAAAAAGGCGTTGACGCAAAAGAGCGAACCGGATGGATCTCAGAAAGGTTCAACTCTATTACGCCTACGAACTCGATAATTGCGATAAAAAGCATAAATAAAGATGAAATTTTCATAACAAAGATTACATTGATTTAATTCGATACTAATTGATTATTTAAATTAACTTAATACTCATTCTATTTAAGAGGAAATTATGTGCGGTATTGTTGGATTTTTTAGCAAAAATATTAATATTGATTATAACGAAGTCATGAAATCTATGCTTGATAGCATAATACACCGGGGACCTGACGACGGCTGGCAGGAATACTATCAGTCGCCGAATTTCGGGCTGTTAGCCTTCGGCCACAGGCGTTTAAGCATTATTGACCTCTCTTTGGCAGGCAGACAACCGATGACTTCAAACAATGGCGTTTACTCCATTGTGTTTAACGGGGAAATCTATAATTACAAGGCTCTCAGAAAAAAACTTGAAGCTGAGGGTTATAGGCTCAGAACGCAAACTGACACCGAAGTTATTCT
>JAUZPS010000104.1 GCA_030705945.1 Bacillota bacterium | reverse complement strand
TCGAAAGGGTCAGTTTTATTCTTTAAAGGTCAGAATAGCATTGCTAACGAAATTGCGGCTAGTCTAAAAAAAGAAGGTTTCAGGATAATAGAGGTCAGAGAAGGCGGAGCGTTTGAAAAAGTAGATGACGACAGATATACAATTGGCTCAAGCTGCGATGACCTTGAAAGTTTATTAGAACATATCAACGAAAATACCTTTAATTATATTGTTCATTCTTACGCATTATCGCAAAGTGATGAAAACATATCACTGGAGCTTTTGAACACAGAGTTTAATAGCAGCTTATTAAGCCTGTTTAATCTAACTAAAGTTTTGATAAATCATAATATTAAAGTCATAAATAATACAGTTTTATTAACAGATTACGCGTATGATATAGAGTCAAAAAACGAGAGCAAAAAACTCATTAACCCTTTACATGCAGCTCTTATGGGACTTGCCAGCGTAGTATCCAATGAGTATGTCAATTTAAAGTTAAAATGTATTGACATTGATAAATACGCGCAATCAGACGCGCTTATAAATGAGTTTATGGCTCAGGATGAAATGTATTGTGTAAGCTATAGGAACAATATCCGTTATGTAAGAGAGATAAATCAGGTTGAGCTTAATCAATTTGAAGAAAGTCGCGTAGAAATAAAACATGACGGAGTATACATCGTAACCGGAGGAACGGGAGCTTTAGGCCTTAGTGTGAGTAAATATTTATCAAATAAAAACAGGGTTAAGATTTGTCTTATCAATAGATCGAAATTCCCGCCAAGGGAAGAATGGGATACAATTCTTAAAACAGATGACAAGCTAAATAAAAATACAAAGAAGCTTGCGTCAAAGATTTCTGACATTTTGGAAATCGAAAAAAACGGTAGTGAAGTGTGTTTATTAAATTCAGATATTTCCGACGCCAAATCGCTTAAATCAGCAATTGATACAATTAAATCCAGATATGGAGGCATAAATGGCGTTATTCATGCAGCGGGTGTTGCCGGTCAAGGGTTTATTTTTAATAAAGATGAAAAAGCATTTAAGGATGTTTTAGCTCCTAAGATATATGGAACATGGATATTGGACAGTTTGACCAGAGATGAAAATCCGGATTTTCTGATACTGTTTTCATCAATCTCATCCTTTATGGCGGAAATGGGACAAGGGGATTACGCCGCAGCCAACGCTTACCTTGATGCATACGCGGAGTATAGGACTTTAATGGGATATAAGACGGTAGCTATTAATTGGCCGGCATGGAGAGAAACAGGGATGGCAGTTGAATTTGATGTGAACTTTGATAAAGAAATCTTCAATCCCATAAATACAAAAGATGCGCTATTTAGGATGGAGCAAATATTAGATAGAAATATAGAGAGCATTGTTCCAACAAAAATAAATTATAAGAACTTTGATGAGATTGGATATAAATTACCATTTGCAATATCAAAAAAATTACAACAAAATATCAAAAAGTACAAATCAAATATAAGCGGCAACTCAATAGAATCAAATTCAATTTCCAATGTAGTTATAAAAGGAAAAGCTGAGGACAAGATCACCCAAACTGAAAGGAAACTTGCAAAATTGTGGAGCAAGATTCTTGGGGTGGAAGAGCTGAATGTAAATGATAAATTTCAGAGTTTAGGCGGCGATTCAATACTCTCAACAGAACTTCTTAAGCTTATGGATTCTGAATTTTCTGGCATGGTTGATATTGCGGATATTTTTACGTATTCTACTATCGCTTCTATGGCTGCGTATATTGAAGGGTTAATAAAGGACAAAGAAGAGATAACTCAATCGGATAGTAAATCATTAACAATGGAAGAGGTTTTTATTCAGCTTGAGAGGGGTGAAATAAGTCCCGAAGAAGCTGATAAACTCATAACTGCGTTGTAAGTAAGGTTATAGATTGATAGTGAGCTGTAAGTAATCTGATAAATGGTATAAAAAAGATTTTGTCAAAAAAGCTTGTAAAGAGCGTCGTGTTAAAAAGTATATTATTGTAAAGGAAGGTTTATATGGAACTTATTAAAAAGTTTATTTATGAGAAGATTTCAACAAAAGAAATATCCCATGATTTAGCAAAGCAAATGTTGAACGAACTGCAGGATAAAAATTCAGCTACAGATGAGCCTATAGCTATTATAGGCGCTGAAGGACGTTTTGCGAATGCGAAAAATTTGGACGAGTACTGGTCCAATCTTAGAAATGGACTTAACTGTATCGGTGACTTCCCAACCGAGAGAATAGGCGATTCGATAACTCATTTATACAATAATCCTAATTATTGCGAGTTTGTAGAAGGTGGACCTATAGATGAAAAGGATTTCTATAATAAAGATATTTTCGCGAAAGGTTCATATCTGGATGAAATAGATAAATTTGACGCTGATTTTTTTGATATTCCGCCTAGAGAAGCAAAATATATGGACCCACACCAGCGGGTTTTTCTTGAAGTAGCATTTTCAGCAATTGAAAACGCGGGCTATAACAGAAAAAAAATAACAGGCAGCAATACGGGTGTATTTTTAGGAAAAGAAAACACTAACATTTCTTATTATAAAAATATGTCAAAGGCAGACGCATTGCAGTTGACAGGATCATGGGAAAGTATAACTGTAAGCAGACTCAATTACTTTTTGGACTTAAAAGGACCGGCAATGATGATTGACGCGGCTTGTTCTTCGGGTCTGATTTCAGTTCATATGGCATGCGAGTCCATCCACAGAGGAGAATGCGATATGGCTATCGCAGGCGGCATTTGCTTAAATATCCTTGCACCTCAGGATGTTCATAAAGATGGAAAAGATCTTAGTTCAGTTGAAGCAAAAGATTTTCTGGTAAAGACTTTCGATAAAAACGCAAATGGAACAGTCTGGGGAGAAGGCATAGGCGTTGTTATGCTGAAACCTTTAAGCAAGGCTATAAAAGACAAGGATAATATCCATGCTGTTATTAAATCAAGCGTAATAAATAATGACGGTACTTCAAGCGGAATTATAGCTCCCGACGCCGCTTCTCAGGAAGCGCTTCTGGTTAAAGCATGGGAAAAGGCAAAAATTAATCCGGAAACAATAAACTATATTGAAGCGCACGGTACTGGAACTGTTTTAGGAGACCCTATTGAATTTAAGGGGTTGACTAACGCGTTCAGAAGATATACTAAGAAAAAACAGTTTTGTGGGATAGGTTCATTAAAAACAAGCCTTGGACATCTAGTTGCCGCTTCCGGCATGGCTTCTTTGTTTAAGGTTGTTTTAGCCCTAAAAAACCAACAGATTCCTCCGTCTATAAACTTCAACTATCCGAATCCATATATTAATTTCTGTGATAGTCCTTTATTTATCACTGATACATTAACACATTGGGAGAAACAGGATGAACCTAGAAGAGCAGGAGTCAGTTCATTCGGATTTAGCGGGACAAACTGTCATGTGGTTCTTGAGGAATATATAAAGCCTTATTCGGAAAATAATATAAGCGGCAATTCTCCAATGAACTGCTTGACAATTTCAGCAAAGAATGAGGATTCTGTAGTTAACTTTATAAATAGGTATAAAACCTACCTCAATAAAAATCCTTATGTTTCCATGACGGATATGTGCTACAGCGCAAATACGGGAAAAGACCATTATTCGCATCGTCTGGCAATAATATTTAAAGACAGGGATGACTTAAAGCAAAAACTTGATGTCGTCGCAGCGGTTAATGGATTTAATCCGGGCAGCCTTGAAAACTGTTATTATAATGCGCATAAGATCATTGCCAAAAAGTCAGGAGCAACGGCGGAAGGGTATATTGACGAATCCCAAAAACAACAGTTTACAGAAGAAGCTAATAATTTGGTAAATGAATTTGCAACTGGAAATGATGCTGATAAGTTATCTGAGATATGCAAATTATATGTTAAGGGCGCTGATGTTGATTGGCAGAAGCTTTATTCAGATGAGGAGCGCAGCATGATAAGCGTTCCCTTGTATCCGTTTGAAAGAACCAGGTATTGGACGGATCCAAAAGTTTCGAAAATAACAATTCAGCAATCTGGAGAAAAGATAGATCATCAATTGTTTGATTGCTGTCTTGCAAGGTCAATAAACGAGACAATCTTTTTGACAGAATTTAATGTTAACAAGCATTGGGTTTTAAGTGATCATAAGATTATGGATAATTGTGTAATTCCAGGCACAACTTATCTTGAAATGGCAAGAGCTGCGGCAGCTTCGGCAATAGACGCTGACAAACTGGAACTAAGGGATGTATTTTTTATAACTCCATTAATGGTAAATAATGATGAGACAATTAAAGTTCACACTATAATAAGTTATAAAGACGAGGGTAAATATAGTTTCACAATCGCCAGCATTCAGAATGACGGCGGGACACAATGGTTAAAGCATGCTGAAGGTACTATTGTGGAACTTGAAAATAATCCGGAAAATATTTATGATCTTGAGGAAATTAAAAACAGGAATAAAGAGCTTATTAGTTATGAATATGATAGTCAGGAAAGCGCCTTTGGCGTATTTACCTTCGGTCAGAGGTGGGCAAATGTTGTAAGCGCGAACCACGGCGATAATGAAGCGCTGGTTGAGTTAACATTACCGGATAATATATCAACCGACCTTGGCGATTGTTTCCTGCATCCTGGAATGCTTGATAACGCTATGAACTATATGAGTCAAAGCAGTGAAAATGAGACGTACCTTCCTTTTACATATAAGAGCTTTAAGTATTATCAGCCACTACAGAAAACAACTTACAGCTATATCAGGAAAAAGACAAATAAAGCCGCAAATTCTGAGACAATCTCATTTGATGTCGTTCTTCTTGGTAAGGACGGATCAATACTCTCAGAAATTAATGACTATGTCATTAAAAAGGTTCATAATGTAGGTTCAGCAATAAAAGCAGGCTCAAACAGCAGCATCGGTTATTTTGAGATGGCTTGGAAAGAAGTGGATTTCCCTGGAAATATTGATTTTGGAAGCAAAGAGCCGGTATTGATATTTAAAGGAAAAGACAAGAAAGTCTTAGAGATAATAGAAAAGTTAAAAGATAAAGTAAGTCTTATTGAAGTTGAGTCGGGTACTTCTTTTGAAAAGGTTACCGATACAAAATTTATTATTGGCAACAGTTCATTAGATTATGAAAAACTCCTTTTCGAATTAAAGGATCTAAGGTTTAACAGTATCATACACTCTTTCGCGCTGTCTGGAATGGATATATCCTCAGCAAAGGATTTAGCAGACGCCGAGAATATTGGAGTTTATAGTTTGTATCATCTGGTAAGGGCTGCTGTATCCAATAAAATCAAACTTGAAAAAGGTATAACAATACTTACTGATTACGCATACGATGTTGATAATAAGGAACCGGCCATCAACGCTCATAACGCGGCATTAATAGGGCTTGCGAAAGTTATAGGTTTGGAGTATGAACAGCTGTCATGCAAATGCGTTGATACTGATCATATGACATCCGTTGACAACTTAATAAATGAAATTGGCGCTGATGACAATATAAGATTAGTTGCTTTTAGGGATAATAAAAGATTTATTGAGATATTGAGAACCGTTGATAAAAATCTGGTGGAACAAAACCCTGTGGAAATTAAAGAAAATGGAGTCTATCTCATTACCGGCGGAATGGGTGGTTTGGGCCTTGCAATGGCAGGATTTCTAGCTTCCCAGTCTAAAATAAGATTGTGCCTTGTGGGTAGATCAAAAATCGCTGATAGGTCAAGATGGGATGAAATTTTAACTGAAAATAAAGATAAAAAGGAAATGAAGAAAATAAAAGAAATAAGAGAGCTGGAAAGTAAAGGCGCTCAGGTGTTTTGTTATAGCGCGGATGTTTGTGATGAAGATGATTTAGAATCTCTGATATCTTCAATTAGAAACGAACATGGGAAAATTGATGGAATAATCCATTGCGCAGGTGTAGCGGGAAATGGTTTTGTCATAAATCGAGGAGAAAATGTATTTAGAAGCGTAATTGAACCAAAGACTATGGGATCATATCTTCTTGATAAATTGACTTTAGAATTTGCTCCAGATTTTTATGCGCTTTTTTCAACCATAACCTCATTGACGGGCGATCCTGGACAGGGTGATTATACAGCGGCGGGCTGTTATCTGGATTCTTTCAGCGCTTATAGAAATAAAAAGGGCGGAAAGACTGTAACAATTAACTGGCCAATATGGTCAGAAACCGGTATGGCGGTGGAATACGGAGCATCGGATAACTATACTATATTTAAGTCTCTAACAAACGAAAAGGCCTTCGAAGCTTTTAAATTTATATGTGGATCTTCAAAATCAAGGATTATTCCTGGCAAAATAAACTTTAAATTATTAGCATCAAGGAAAAACCTCATATCCTTTGATTTTGATGATGAAATTAAACGCGAACTGCTAAAAGAAGAGAAGAAATCAAATAAGGAAGAAACCAGCAGCGGGGGTAAGAAAATAATAGATGTAAAAGTTACAGGAAAGCCAACGGAAGATTTGAATGAAATAGAAAAAGTTCTTATTCAGATTTGGGCTCAGGTGCTGGATGTAAATAAACTGGATGTTTATGATGATTTCCAAACTGTTGGAGGAGACTCAATATTAACCTCTGAACTTCTAAAGGCAATCAATACCGAATATCCTGATGTAATGGATATTTCAGATATTTATTATTACAATACCATAGTTTCTATGGCTGAGTATATTGAAGGAATTATAAACAGCAGATAAAATTGCGTGTTTGGATGAATGAAATAATATCCATGTAGGAATAAGGGGATTTTATGGTTTACTTAACAGATAACTTCAAGGCTAATCATAATAATTTAATTGTATCTGATCAAAAAGTTACATACAGAATTATTGCTTTGAAGGCTCAAAAGGGATTAAAAAATTATTCATATATTATTGTAGATAGTGAGTCCAATCATGCCGCCATAATTGATCCCGCGTGGGAATTGGACGGAATATTGGAAACGCTTTATAAATACCATGCTGAACTGAAAGCCATACTTTTGACCCATTCGCATTCTGATCATACAAATCTTGTTGAACCATTGTACTCAAGATTTGACCCAAAAGTGTTCATTTCTCCAAAGGAAATGAAATATTGCGGTTTTAACAATGTTGAATTAGCCTTTTTAAATGATATGGATATTATCATGCTTGGAAATACAAAAATAACGGCGATAGCATCTCCAGGACATACTGACGGAGGGTTATGCTACCTGCTTTCAGATAGCCTGTTTACAGGAGATACCATTTTCATTGAGGGCTGTGGTATGTGTACTTCTGATGGAGGCGATCCAGGTCAGATGTATGAGACTATCAATAGGATAAAGAGCATGGTAAAGCCTGAGGTTGCTGTATATCCTGGACATTCATACGGTAAAAAACCAGGGTATACATTGGGGTATCTTTGCGCTGAAAATATTTATTTTTTGTTCGATGATAAAGAGATGTTTATTAATTACAGAACTAGGAATAACCAGACAAACCTGTTTTCTTTTAAATAATGTAAATGTTTATCACGAAACATATAAATAAAATTATTAATATATCAGACTTTTTAATTAATTTCTGCGTATATAATATGTGAAAAAATGCAAAAATTGAAGAGATAATCAATGAGTGTTGTATTATGGATATAATCAATACTAGATGTATGCATTTTGGTTACCAGAAAATTAAGGAGGCATAACTATGAATTTATTAGAAGTAAAAAATGTATTTAAAACATATGGAAGCCTGAAAGCAGTAAGTGGAGTAAGTATAGAAGTAGGCGATGGGGAAGTGTTTGGATTATTGGGCCCAAACGGAGCAGGCAAATCAACCCTTATATCAATGATTTCGACACTGGTAAAGCCGGATAATGGCGAGATTTTCATTAATGGGAATAGAGTTGGGAGAAATACGAAAGAAGCGAAGAAGGTAATTGGTCTGGTTCCACAGGAAATAGCTCTGTACCCGACACTGTCGGCAAGGGAAAACCTCAATTTTTGGGGAAGGATGTATGGCTTAGGAGGCAACCTGCTTACGCAAAGAGTAGATGAGGCTCTAGAAGTCGCAGGACTTTCAGACAGGCAGAAGGACAGAATTGAGTCTTTTTCAGGCGGAATGAAAAGAAGAATAAACATAGCGGCGGCGCTATTGCATAAACCGAAGATTCTTATTATGGATGAACCAACTGTTGGAATAGATCCTCAATCTAGAAATCACATATTAGAGACAGTTTTAAAGCTTAACAAAGAAGGTATGTCGGTAATTTACACGAGTCATTATATGGAAGAAGTGGAATTTTTGTGCTCAAGAATTGCTATTATGGACCATGGAAAAGTTATAGCATGTGGCTCAAAGGAAGAGTTAAGAAATCTTATAGGTGATGTAGATATTATCAATTTAGACATTGCAAATGCTGACAAACAAATAGAAGACCTCATTAAACCCATCAGTGGAATCCAGAAGGTTATTTTTGACAATAATAAATTAAAGGTTTACGCAAAGGAATCAGGAACGATATTGGCAAGGTTGATTTCAGTTCTGGATTCGGCAAAATGTAAGATACATAATATAAATATCGAAGATACTAATCTAGAGAGCGTATTTTTACATCTGACCGGCAGAGCGTTAAGGGACTAATTAGGGCGTTTTTAAAAATATGAAAAGTTTAATAACAATTAATGTTATGTAGGAGGAAGATATGATATTTCACATAGCAATAAAAGACCTTAAAATTCTTAGCAAAGATAGAAAAGCCTTAATGCTTCTTCTCCTGATGCCTGCTTTGATTATGCTGATTTTAGGAACAGCGTTGAGCTCTTATTTCAAAGATGCTAAAAGAATTGAAAAGTTCCCAGTTACAATAGTTGATTATGATAAACAAAAAGAAGCGGCTACATTTATCAGCGTCCTTAAGAATTATTATAAGGATACCTTTGAATTGACAGAGAATAATGAAAAGGATGCTTCAGATAAGCTGAAAACAAATAAGGCTTTCGCTGTCATCATTATTCCTCAGAATTTTACTCAAAATATATTAAAAGGTAAAAACGTAAAAGTCGAAGTCAGGTCCAATACTGAAGAGTCAATCAGAAGTCAGATTGTAGAAGGCACAGTTGAGGGGTATATGAATACCTTATCAGTAGGAATCAAGGGATATGCCGCGTTTTTGGATGTATTTAAGCTTTCGGATAATAAAGAATTTATGAAGAATGAAGATGCTATAGTTATGGGATTGATGCAGAATCTTAGCGGCGATTTGGTTCAATATTCGGAAACTACAAAAAAATCCGTTTCTTCTTTGCAATATTACGCGGCGGCTATGATGGTAATGTTTTTGCTTTTTAGTTCTATGACTGGCGTTAGTATGATGATTGAAGAAAGAGACAACAAAACCCTAGGAAGGATAATAGGCGCGGGAGCTTCCAAACTGCAGCTTATAGCAGGAAAATGTTTAGGCTTAGTAATTGTCGGCTGCATTCAAATGCTCATACTGATAATATTCACTCGAATTGCATATGGAGTTGATTGGGGAGAACCTATTTATGGCATTGTAATAATAAGCTTTTGTTCAATATTCGCAAGCGCGGGTTTTGGAATGTTTGTAGCAGCTTTGGCAAAATCTTTGAAAGCCGCAAATGGAATGGGTTCGACTTTGATACAGGTCTTTACGGTTTTGAGTGGAGGAATGATACCTATATATTTACTACCTTCATTTTTGAAGACACTTTCAAACATTACTCCAAATTGGCAAGCCATGGATGGATATTATAAGTTAATGCAAGGGGTTGGCATAAGCCAGATTATTCCGAATTGCATTATACTTATAGCTATGGGACTTATATTCCTCTCAGTAGGAATTAAAAAGTTCAGAATTGTGTGAGGTGAAAATAATGTTGATGAAAATATTAAGTATTGTAAAATATGATTTAATAAAGACGGTAAGAGATAAAACTGCATTTATTTTCTTGATATTGCTTCCAGTTATAATGATATTTGTTTTTGGAAATATCAACTCAAACAAAAATTCAAGGATTCCTTCAGGCATAGTGAATTATGACGATGGACAGATTTCGAAAGATATGGTTGAGCTGCTGAAAAAAGACAAGGTAGTTTCATTTACTGAAATGAAAGAAGACAAAATGATTAAGAAAGTTCAGGATTCGGATATAGAATTAGGATTTGTAATAAAAAAAGGATTTTCAAGGGATCTAATTAATGGAAAGACACCGCAGATAAATGTAATTAAGATGAAAGATTCCGCTAACATAATGACCATAGAATATACTTTGAGGAATGCCTTAGCAAAAATAAGATCTAAGGATATTATAGTCAATTATTTTAATGGAGTGTTAGCAAAGGGTGGGTCTAAACCAAGCAATGATATGCTTCTTAGCCTTAATCAAAAAGTTGAACAAAACCTGAATAAATCGAATATAGTTGATGTAAAGATAACAAAGTATTCGGAAAATATTATAAGCAAAAGCAGTGGAACCAAAACCAATACAACAGTTGGCTTTATGATTATGTTTGTTATGATGTCAATCGTATTTGCAAGTTCAGGAATTATTCTTGAGGAAAAGAAGGATAATACATGGGATAGGTTAATGTTGACTCCAACTAACAGGTCAGTAATATTTTTTGGCAATGTGATAAGCACATTTGTTAAGGGTTGGTTCCAGGTTGCTTTCCTTGTATTATTCAGTAAATTTGTAATACATGTTGAATGGGGAAGTTCGCTTCCTGCTTTGATGGTTCTTATGACAATATTTATCTTGTGCGTGACAGGCTTGGGAATATTCTTATCGACATTTGTAAAAACAAACTCGCAATTAAGCGCGATAGCCTCGTTGGTCGTAACCTGCACAACCATGGTATCAGGCTGTTATTGGCCATTAGAGCTTGAACCTGATTTTATGCAGAAAATAGCTGTTGTCTTTCCTCAATATTGGGCTATGAAAGGTATGAGAAGCGTAATAGATAATAATTTAGGCTTTGAAGCAATATTGCAGCCCTTAATAATTATATTGTTTATAGGGGTGCTGTTATTTGTGGCTAGTGTAGCAAAGAGTAAAATTAAAATCGGAGTAAGTAGTTAATTATAGCCTTGCGATATTATTAGGAATAGCTTAAAGATATTTTATAAATCTCCCATACAATCAGTATTTTATTGATTGTATGGGAGATTTTTTGATTGAAAAAGAGGCTCTTAAAT
>JAUZPS010000103.1 GCA_030705945.1 Bacillota bacterium | reverse complement strand
TTTTGCAATAAACATTTTACATAAACTTTTTATATTGCAAAATATATACCTTAATTCATAAGTTGCGAAAAGTTCAGCTTTGATAGTAAAATGCAGACGTATTAACTGCATTTTTTAATGTAAAATCTTTTTCGTAACTTATATAATATGATTTGTCAAATCTTTTGTTTGGTACATAATATAACATTCACGTTAAATCTATTGATGAATAATCATCACTCGTACTGTTAAAATGCTTTACAGCTATCATCACATCAATAATATTTATACATTGATCCTTGTTTAAGTCGCAATTGCTTTTAAAATTATCCTCATTTATACATGTATTAAAAGACTTTGAGATTTCCATTACATCATCAAGATTTATTACGTTATCATTATTCAAATCGCCACACCATAATTTAACAGGTGAATCAATTTGTCCTATTTTAATATCAGAGTTTGAAAATTTAACACCATTTATTATTCTGGCAACATATCCAGGTTTACTGATCTTTATGTCATATAATCCTTCAGGTATATCGTTAATTTTAAAGGATCCATCACCCGAAGTTAAAGCGCTTCTGTCTGTCCCAACAATCTCAACCTTGAATCCTTCCTTTCCAAGGGACTGTTCAATGTTTTGAGTGTTATCGCTTGAAATATATCCCGATATTGAGCTATATGTATTAATACTTTGTATTTTTCTTTGATTGTAAGGATTACTAATTATTAACCCATCCTCACAAAGCAACATGACATTTTCTTCCGTCATTGAAATAGCTTTAATACCAGAGGTATAATTAGGAAAATCTAAGTAGTGATTTTTACTAAATATCAATTTTCCATCCTCTGTTAGAGCTATAGCATTATTACAATTACCAGCAGCCGCTTTTATATTGTTTAATTTTCCAAAGTACCAGTTATCTGCAAGAGTACCGTCTTCTCTGATAACAAGGATGAAATTGTATAAAGCGGCAATATCTTTGACATCTATTATTTCACGTAAAGAATCAGTATTTGATGCGTTTCCTAAATATATAAAAGATCCATCTTCCTTTTTTAAAATTGTAAGATCATAACCTGCGAAAACATCTTTAATGCCTTTAATATCTGTAGTATTACATTGACCAAAAGTATTATCTCCCCAAGCAACGGCTGTACCATCCTCCTTCAATGCCACAGAGTGATTTCTTCCTACTGCAATTTTTTTGACATTAGTTAATCCTTCTGGAACAAGACATTGATGGCATGTATTGTCTCCCCAGACAGCTACCGTACCATCTTCTTTTGACGCTACGGTATGATAAGATCCAGCTTTAATTGATTTAACATTATTAAGTCCTTTAGGAATATTGCATTGACCAAAATTGTTACTTCCCCATGCCGATACTGAACCATTTTCCGCCAACGCAACCGAATGTGACTCGCCAGCCGTGATGGCTTTTATATTCATGAAGTCCAAAGGATTGACACATTGACAAAAATCATTATTACCCCAGCCTACAATACTTCCATCATTCTTTAAAGCTACCGTGAATTGTTCGCCAGCGGCTATTGTTTTAACATTTGATAAATCTGCAGGCAGATCACACTCGCCAAGACTGTCATCACCCCAGGCTTTTACAGTTCCATCTTTCATGGATATTACAGTATTATAATATCCAGCTGAAACAGAATTAATATCAGATAATCCAGCGGGAATTGTACATTTACGGAAAGAATTCCATCCCCATGCAACCATAGTGCCATCTTCTTTTAGCGCAACTGTGTGAACCATTCCACAGGAAATTTCCTTAATATTACACAATCCTAGCGGAATATTGCATTGACCTGAATTGTTATTACCCCAGGCCAAAACACTACCATTTTCTTTTAAAGCTACAATAAAAGAGTCTCCTACTGAGATTTCCTTAATATCTGATAAACTATCAGGTACATTACATTGACCAAAATCATTATTCCCCCAAACAACAACTGTGCCATCTTCTTTTAACACAGCTGAGTTTTTTGTACCAGTAGCAATAGATTTTATTCCTTTTAAACCTTTTGGAGCATTAAATATGTTGTTTGCGTCATCTCCCCATGTGACAATAGTACCATCTTCCTTTAAAGCAATATTGTGGTGTTCACTGCATGCAATAGCTTTTACGTTTTCTAATCCTTTTGGAACGTTGCATTCTCCAACTTCGTTTTTCCCCCAGGCAAAAACTTTACCATTCTCTCTTAAAGCGAGTGTATGCGCATTTCCTACCGCAATAGCTTTAAACCTAATACTGCTACTTAGTTCAGAATTGTTTGTTGCAAATACTTCAAATGAGATTTGAACAATTAAAAAAGAAATTATCATGCATAGGCAAATTAGATATTTTTTCATTTTGATATTATCCCCCAAGTATGTTAATAATCGATATATACTCTATAATTAAGTTAATTTTAACACATTTGCATCGATGTTTGTATATTTTATCTTTAAATTCCTCCATCCACTGCCATTTCTTTAGAGTTAAAAGTTAATTCATAGCTTATAGTAGTAAAGTTTAATGATTTCTTTAATCTAAGTTAGTATCAAAAAAACTTAGCAACTGGTCGTTTCAAAAACTTGATATAATGGGTTTTCGTCATATAAACTTGAACAAGGATTTTTTTGAAACGCCCTAAAAAATGGATGTAAAATGTTTATTGCTAAATGTATATAATTCAAATATAATAACTTTGAAATTCTTTTATAAAAATGGGGATTATTGATGAAAAATGATTTTTTAGAAGAAGACTTATATAAACCAATTCATGATTTTCTTGTAAAAGAGGGATATGAAGTCAGAAGCGAAGTTAAATTTTGTGATATATGCGCCACTAAAGAAGGGCAATTGACAATAATAGAACTCAAAAAAAATCTTAGCGTTGAATTATTAGCTCAGGCTGCTAAAAGGCAGAGGCTAGCAGACTTTGTATATATAGCCGTCCCTAAGCCCAAAAGACTTATATCCACATCAAAATGGAAAGATATTTGCAATCTGATAAAAAGACTTGAGTTAGGACTTATTCTTGTAACATTAAATGGTTCTAATTATATCGAGATACCAATATCACCCACGCCCTTTGACTTAAAAAAAAGCATACAAGCAAATAAAAAGAAAAGATTGAAGCTTATGGAAGAACTTAAGGGTAGAACTATTGAACTTAATACTGGAGGCAGCAGAGGTAAAAAACTTATGACAGCCTACAAGGAGACCTCACTACACATTGCATGCTGCCTTCATATGTTCGGACCAATGTCCGCCAAAAAGGTAAAAGAATATGGCGCTCCTTCCGATAAGACATGGAGTATTCTTTATAACAATTATTATGGATGGTTTTATAAGAAAGAAAAAAACATTTATGGGTTGAGTGATGTGGGTATTGATGCTCTTAATGAGTATTCTGAACTAACTGGGTACTACAAAAATATGCTTGAAAAAAAATTGCCCCAAAAGATTAATTAATTTTAATATATAAAAAGCAAACCTGCGGATATTTGAGTTAACTCAAGCACCCACAGGTTTTGTAATAATTATATGCTGTTAAATATTTGAAACCTTGCATTATTCTATAATTCTTACCATCTTCATTCCTTCGATTTCCCTAATGTTTTTAACAATCTCTTCAGTTATCTTGCCATCAACATCAATCATATTATATCCAAGATTGTTTTTGTGATGAGTAAGCATATCACCTATGTTTAATTTGTGCTTTGCAAGTATTGTTGTAACCTGTCCAATCATATTAGGAACATTTTCATGAGCAGTTATTATTCTTGTTGCACCGGATTTAACCATATCACTGTCAGGGAAATTAACTGAATTCTTTATGATTCCTCTTTCCAGATAGTCCTTAAGCTCCTTAACTGCCATCATTGCGCAGTTTTCTTCAGACTCAGGTGTTGAAGCGCCGAGGTGAGGCACTGTAACTACTTTGTCATTCCCCAACAAGCTTTCATCCGGGAAATCTGTAACGTAGCATTCAACTGTTCCATCTTCTATAGCTACCAACATATCCTTGTTTACTACAAGACCACCTCTTGACAGGTTTATTATTCTTATTCCCTTCTTCATAAGGGCAAACTTTTCTTTATTAAACATAC
Source organism: Bacillota bacterium (assembly GCA_030705945.1). GTDB lineage: Bacteria > Bacillota > Clostridia > Acetivibrionales > DSM-2933 > Pseudobacteroides. The sequence continues at coordinate 7,175 of JAUZPS010000103.1, read as the reverse complement.
CCTTTGTTTCAGAAGTAAGTGGAACGTGTACAGTTATATAATCGCAAGTTGCCATTAAATGATCCAGGTTTGTCTCATGGATTACACTGCTAGAAAGTCCCCATGCTGCATTTACAGAAATGAATGGATCATACCCTATAACTTCCATTCCTAATGAAATTGCATCATTTGCAACCATTACACCGATGGCTCCAAGGCCAATTACGCCTATCCTCTTACCATATATTTCAGGACCCTCAAACTGCGATTTGCCCTTTTCAATCAATTTTGGCACCTCATCGCCTTTTCCTTTTAGCGATTGAGCCCAATTAATACCCTGATATATTCTTCTTGACGATAATAATAGTGAAGCTATAACAAGTTCTTTTACCCCGTTTGCGTTAGCGCCAGGAGTATTAAAAACCACAATTCCTTTTTCAGTGCACTTATCAATAGGAATGTTATTTACTCCTGCTCCTGCTCTCGCAATTGCTTTAAGATTACTTCCAAACTCCATATCCAACATATTAGCGCTTCTTACCAATATTGCATCAGGATTTGTAGCATCATTTGCTACCTTATAATCTTCGTTTGGCAATAATTCCAATCCCTTTTTCGATATGCTGTTAAGCATTTGTATATTATACATTTTAATCCCCCTATTTATTTTCAACCTCAAATTTCTTCATAAACTCTGCTAATTTCTGTACACCTTCAACAGGCATTGCATTATATATGCTAGCTCTCATACCACCTACAGAGCGATGTCCTTTTAATGAGCATAGACCAACCGCTTCTGCTTCCTTTACAAATTTTGCGTCTAATTCCTCATTAGGAGTTGTAAAGGTAACATTCATAATGGAGCGATCTTCCTTTTCAACAGCAGTTTTGTAGAATTCGGAATCATCCAATGTATCATAAAGTATTTTTGCCTTTTCCTTGTTTATTTTTTCAATTGCCTTTACGCCGCCAATTTGATCCAAGTGTTCAAATACTAATCCTGCCATATAAATGCTATAACATGCAGGAGTATTGTACAATGATTTATCTTTTGCATGTATATCATAACGAAGCATTGGAGGCGTCTTTTCAGGGTGTTTTCCAACAAGATCGTTTCTAACTATTACGATTGTTAAACCAGCAGGGCCTATATTCTTTTGAGCTCCCGCATATATTAATCCGAACTTAGTAACATCCATTTCTTCAGATAGAATGTTACTTGACATATCTGCTACAAGAGGTACAGAGCCTGTATCAGGAAGCTTCTTAAATACAGTCCCTTCTATTGTATTATTGGTTGTAATATGAACATAATCAGCATCAGGTGAAAATGAAAAGGCCTTAGGAATATATGAGAAGTTTTTATCATCTGAAGACGCGGCTATATTAACCGTCCCAAAAAGCTTGCCATCACTTATTGCTTTTTTTGCAAAAGCCCCGGTATTAATATAGTCTGCCTTTTTATTATTTGTCATAAGGTTTATAGGCACCATCGAGAACTGTAACGACGCTCCACCCTGCAAAAATAAAACATGATATGTTTCCGGAATTCCCATAAGTTTTCTCAATAATTGCTCTGCATTTCCTATTATTGATTGATATACTTTCGACCTATGACTCATTTCCATTACTGACATACCTGATCCTTTGTAATCAAGGATTTCTTCAGCTGCCTTTTTTAGAACAGCCTCAGGAAGCATTGAAGGTCCTGCAGAAAAATTATAAACTCTTTTCATATTAATTTCTTCCTTTCGCTATAAATTATAAAATAAAAAAGGAGTCAAACTTAAAAAGCATGACCCCTGTGTATACACAATAAGACATATTAAATGTCATTTGCTCTGTCCTTTTGCCTGAGAGATTATTCCTTATTATGGAACTTGCCCCTTCGGCGCCAACTACTGGTCTCTCCAGAGGTCCGTCCAGTTGAAGTCTCATTACCTGAGAGTATGACTCCTTCGGTGAATTGGCTGTTATATTGAAAATATAAATCCTTTTTAGGAAATCATATAATTAAATTATAAGATTTTATTTGTAAACCAACAATTTATATTTTCTTAACAATTAGAAATCAGTAAAATTACTTTCAATATTCGAATTATGTATAAAATTAATCAATTACCTTAAAATTATGTTAGTAATATTTACTTATTTCAAAACTACCAATTTCTCTCCCTCAACCATCATCCGATTTATTAAATTTTATCCAATTTATTATATTATAATCGTCAATTTTCATATTGTCAACAAATTTTACCTTTTTCTTATTTCTTATTTCTCTGTTTCTTATTTCTCTATCTTCCATTTGAATTTCAAAGTCTTTATTACCCGCTTCTTAATTGCGATAAATTATTAGGTCTTAAGAATAACCAAGAACACTGAGGCATAATTGAAATATTACTTCCCCTTCTGAGCATGTGTTCACGAGTTAAGTGAACACGAAAGCAAAGTTATAGGGGAAGTTATATTTTCAACATGACTAAACATAAAAAAACTTCATAAAGTTTTTCACCTTTTCTATTGATAAATAAAAGGTTAAAACTACATGAAGTTTTATTTATATAAAAAGCACTATTAATCTTACATTTGACGGAGCAAAATAACGAACGCTTTAACGTTATTTTGCGATAGGCAAATGTAAAAGATTAATTGCTTTTTATTTAGACAGTATCCAAAAGAAACTTGTAGACTTGGCGTTTCAAAAACTTAATATAATGCTTTTTCATCAAACAAAACTTAAACAATGAATTTTTGAAACGCCTTAATAAAAGTCTCATAATTTGTTACGGCATTAATTTAATCTTATTCAATTACAACATTTGCATTAATAGGATTAAAACTTGAATCGCTGAACGAACCTATTTTATCAATCTTAATGCCGTTTGAATCTGAAGTAATATTAGTTTTAAGTTTTAAAGTTATATTTGCAAATATACCGTTTTCCTTAATAGGTAATGATCCCTGTGTAGCATCATTGAACAAGAATGATATTGTTCCTTGAGTTCCGGTATAGCTGGAGAAATTTGCAACTGGCAAAGTAGTTATTAAACCAGGGTCTACACTTAAGACTTCCATCGCTTTTGTATCATATGATAATCTGAAGTCGCAATTATTCAAATGTTCTCCATTAAATCCTAAGAAACTCACAGGCACTGTCACTGTATCGCCTGCTGATCCACTAAAATCGCCTATTACAACACTAAAACCTGAAGCAACAGGAGTTGGCGTTGGTAGTGGAGTTGCGGCAGAGCTAACAGTTATAACTCCTGTATTGAATGCTGGCAGTATAGGACATATCTTACTGTCTGAGATTGAACCTACGCGGCTAAGACTTATATTGTAATCTCCAGAAGCCGCTGTATCCTTTATTTTTACTTTTATTACCGCAAACTGACCGTCAGAGTTAATTTGCATTGATCCTTGAGTTACGTCATTATATAGAAATGATATATAACCAGGTATATCTTTGTTACTGAAGAAATTAGCTGCAGGCAACTGAACTATAGAACCAGGTGTAACGCTTAAAACTTCTAAAGCATCTTTATCATATAGCAATCTGAAATCACAATTGTTGATTCCGCTTGCTGGAACACCCTTGAAACTAATCGGAACATCTACAGTTTCACCAGCATTTCCCTTTGCAGATCCAATATCAACAACCACCTTTTGCGCAGTAATTACCGGAGTCGGTGTAGCTGTTGGAGTTGCCGTTGGTTCTAGAGTTGGAGTACTTGTTGGTGTTTCAGTATTTTTAACAGGAATTACAGTTACTTTGCCACCATTAAACTGTGGATCGATGCGAACCATATTTTTGCTTGAGAACGCTCCAACATTGTTAATTGTGATTGGATAGTTTCCAACAAGAGACGGATTTAGTATTTTAAACTTAATATTTGCAAAAACTCCTGATTTGATTATGAGATTCTGGCCTTGTGAAGCATCGTTAAACAAGAAGGATATTGTTCCATTGTTATCATTATTTGCAACAAAGTTAGCAGCTGGAATCGTAACGATATCTCCAGCTTCAACTCCAATTACGCTTAAAGCGTTGCTATCATATGAAAGTTTAAAATCACAGTTATTTATTCCTTGTTCAGGAACATTACTGAAATTAATAGGAACAGTTACCTCCTGACCCATACCTGTAACATTTCCAACATCAACCTTAACTTTAAGCGCAGAAGGAACAGCGGTTGGCGTGTAGGTAGGTGTAGCTGTCGGAGTATTCTGAGCTTTTGTAACAGTAACTCCGCCTGCCGACAGATCGGCATTAACTTTAACCATATTTTTACTTGAGATAGAACCAACATTGCAGCACTTTATCTGATATTCACCAGCTGGGGCGTTTTCTTTTATTTTAACGGTTATATTTGAAAATTCACCATCTTTAACAATTGGATATGCCCCTTGAGTTGAGTCGCTATAAAGGAAGGATATCAAACCTGCTGTATTTGTATTAGATATAAAGTTGGCTAACGCATTTGGTATTATGCTTCCAGCGCTTGCTCCAGTTACTTCTAACGCGCTGCTGTCATATGATAATTTGAAATCGCAGTTATTTATTCCTTGAGCAGGAACATTTGCAAATTTAATTGGCAATGTCACAACATCACCGGCTTCACCATTAACGTTGCCTATTATTATATCCATGTTTTCAGTAACCGGTTTTGATGTTGGAGTCGGAGCTGGCGTCACTGTTTCAACAGCTGGCTCACTTGGGCTAGGAATAGCTTCAATTGTTACTTTACCATCTGCAAATGTAGCTGTAACCGGAACCATGTTTTTACTTGAGAATGATCCTATACTGCTTAATTTAACAGGGTATTCCCCTTGATTTGCTCCACTCTTAATCTTAACTTTAATATTTGCTAAAACTCCGCTTCCAGATATTGGGTTTGAACCTTGAGTTGAGTCGCTGAATAAGAATGATATAATTCCAGTCTTAGAATAATTTGCGACAAAGTCTGATATTGAAGAAGGAATTATGTTTCCAGGTTCTACGCCAACAACTTGCAACGCGTTACTATCATAAGATAACTTAAAGTCGCAATTGTTAATACCATTCTTTGGTACAGTTGTTAACTTCACTGGAATTGTTACTTCATCTCCGCTTGCTCCAAAGGCCGATCCAATTTCTATGGAAGCCTTATTCTCCTGTTCGCTTGTGGTTGGTGTTGGAGTTGCAGTAGGAGTTACTGTTGAAGTTTGATCATCTGAACTTATCGCTAATGTTCCTTCATTTGCGGAAACTGGAACCGCATTTATATCTTTATCCGAAAATGAGCCAATTTTTGAAAAGGCTATTTTATATTCTCCAGGTTTAGCATAGCTTTTTACTTTCAATTTAACGCTTGCAAATAATCCGTCTTTATTAATTTGATTTGAACCAATAGTTGAGTCACAGAACAAGAAAGAAACCAATCCGTTGCTTTTTACATATGAATAGAAGTCCATTGTCGGGTTAACTATAATAGGTCCAGGCGCAACATTTTCAATGTCAAATACATCACTATTGAACTGGAGTCTGAAATCACAGTTGTTTATTCCTGTCCGTGGCATATTTCTAAAATTGATAGGCACGGTAACAGACTGACCAACAACTGCTTTTACCGATTCAATCGATACATTTAACTTGTCGCCTGAAACTGGCGTTGGTGTAGCAACCTCTTCGTCCTGTTTCAAAGTTAGACTTCCCGATGTGAAATTTGCGTCTATTTTTGTGAGATTTTTGTCCGAAAATGAGCCGATATGATCCAGTTTGACACCGTAACTGCCAGGCTCTGCGCTATCTTTTATTTTGAACTTTAAATTTGTGAATACTCCATTTGATGATATTTGAAATGAGCCCTGAGTAGAATCGCTAAACAAAAACGAAATGATTCCTGGTCTGGCTGAATATGCAAAGAAGTTTGTAACCGCATTCGGAACGATAGATCCTGGAACTGCTTCTTCAAGTTCCATTGCATTAGCATCATATGCTAACCTGAAATCACAATTATTAATTCCCGAAGTTAAACCTTGAATACTTACAGGCACTGTAACTGAAGCTCCTTTGGCTCCTTGAGCGTTACCTATAACTACATTGACTGATGAAGCTGCAAATGTAACATTTGTAAACATACTACTGACTAACATCAACATCATTAGAACAAGCGCTAATGTTTTATTCTTTTTCACTTAGATAAACCCCCTTTATTTTGTTCCGCCCTTATATCTTAAGAACAGAACTTGAAGCACTTTTTCTAGTATTACCCCTTAAATTAAATAAATTGAATCCTTTTAAATCTCTCTATACTTTTCTTTGTTCCTGCCAAACCTTATTTAATCTGCTCCTTACTATTATGTCTATCAGATAAATTAAAGTTTGCTCAACTATAAAACAGATAAAACACTTAAATTTCAAAATTCAAGCTTTATCTTTACGTTTCGTGATAAACATTTTACAATAAATGTTTAAAGTCACGAAACCTTTACATTGATTTATAAGTTGCGAAAAGTTCAGCTTTGATAGTAAAATGCAGACGCATTAACCGCATTTTTAATGTAAAATCTTTCTCGAAACTTATCTAGAATCAAAATTAATTAATCTTTCACATGTGTCTATTGCAAAATAAGATTTCTTCTTTAGTTATTTTGCTAATAAAGTATGGGATTAAATAATTTTGTTTAATATAAAGTTTTTTGCATCACCTCTTTAACGATTAATATTTATATTGCGATTTTTGTTTATAAATTTACAACCAAATCGCCTAATTCCTTGGAAGTATTCAATGATTTTCCAAGGAAGTATTAAAGGAATAAAAAATATTTGTATTCCTAAAACAATCAATTTTGATATAACCCATTGGCTATATAATCTTTGCAGCAAATTATTTTAAATACCAAAAATTATAAATTATCATTAGAATCAAATAAGAATAAGAAATACTTTATTTTAATAAATCAATAAATATTTTCAAAGTACTTCTGTAAAAATGCTAATTAATATGCATTTTGTATTAGATATGAATAGTATTATGAATTAAGTGTGAATGAGTATTATGTGTAATATAATTAAAATAGACATATATTAATTATGCTAAACACCTTAAATAATTCTGTATACAAAATATTATGGTTAAATTCAATTACACATTAAGTTTGGAATGTATTTTTGTCGTATCTATATTAAAATCGATTAATCTTTTACATTTAGG
>JAUZPS010000102.1 GCA_030705945.1 Bacillota bacterium | reverse complement strand
ATATGTATACATAAAAATTACTAATTTTACATTTGGTTATCTACAAGATTACTTTATTTTTATAAAATAAACATTTTGTAATGGATGAATTTTAAAGAGCGCTTTATGTTGATTATGTATCATTATTATAATTTAATATACTAAAGAGAATCCTTAAGTATTAAAGGAGTTTACAAATGATAAAATTCTGCAGCTTATTTAGCGGAAGTAGCGGTAATTGTTTATTCGTAGCAACTAAAAGAACAAAGATATTAATTGATGCTGGCCTAAGTGGCAAGCGGATTATTGAAGCGCTTTGTTCTGTTGGCGAAAAGCCTGCAGAAATAAGCGCTGTTTTAATTTCCCATGAACACTCTGATCATATAAGAGGAGCAGGCATAATATCAAGAAAGCTTAATGTTCCGATTTACGCCAATGAGAATACGTGGAGTTCCATGGAACAGCAGATAGGTCCAATAAACATTGAAAATAAAAGATATTTTAATTCTGGAGAGGAATTGGAAATTGGCGATATCTGTGTGAAAACCTTCAGCATTCCTCATGATGCGGCTGAGCCTGTTGGGTTCAATTTCATGCATAATAACAAGAAAATTACAACTGCCACAGATATAGGGCACATAAATAACAGACTGCTAGAACATTTTGACTCAAGCGATCTTATACTTTTAGAATCAAATCATGATGTTGAGATGCTTAAGGTAGGTCCATATCCATATAGCCTTAAAAAACGTATATTAGGTGACAACGGTCACTTGTCTAACGAAATGGCAGGCAAAGTAATTGCTTATATGGCTAAAAAAGGAACAAAAAAGTTTTTGTTAGGACACCTCAGTAGGGAAAATAATTTTCCTGAACTGGCTTATCAGACTGTTTATAATGTTTTATATGAGAATCAGATCAGCGCTGGCGTTGATGTGGAATTGAGCGTAGCTTTAAGGGATAAGGTGGGGAAGGTTATAGAATTGTAGAGAATTATAGAGATCACAGAGAATATAAAGGATATAAAGATTCTAAAGATTGTATGTAGGGACTATAAAAATTATAGGAATAAGGAGAACTTTTTGTGAAGGTTAGCATCATAGCAGTGGGTAAGCTTAAAGAGAAATATTTAAAAGACGGTATAGCAGAGTACAGCAAACGTTTATCTAGATTTTGTGATTTAGAAATTATAGAGGTTGATGATGAGCAGGCGCCTGATAATATAAGTCCTGCTTTGGAGTTACAGGTTAAAAAGAGGGAAGCGGAAAAGATAAAAAAGAAAATTAAAGACGGCGCATTTGTGATTGCTCTGGACTTAAAGGGAGATAAGCCGGATTCAAAAGGTTTTGCCAAAAAGGTAGAAACTTTTTTTATTTCTGGTGTCTCCAGCATGGTGTTTTTAATCGGCGGTTCATTAGGATTGGACGATGAATTGATTATGGGTTCAAGCTACAGGCTGTGTTTATCTGAACTTACTTTTCCCCACCAGCTAGCGAGATTGATTTTATTAGAGCAGTTGTTCAGATGTTTTAAAATTATAAACGGTGAGACGTATCATAAGTGAGGTAATGATGTCTACTTATAAACATTATTAGATAAGTTACGAAAAAGATTTTACATTAAAAAATGCAGTTAATACGTCTGCATTTTACTATCAAAGCTGAACTTTTCGCAACTTATGAATTAAGGTATATATTTTGCAATATAAAAAGTTTATGTAAAAAGATTATTGCAAAATATATAGATAAAAAGCAATTAATCTTTTACATTTGCCTATCACAAAATAACGTTAAAGCGTTCGTTATTTTGCTCCGTCAAATGTAAGATTAATAGTGCTTTTTATATAGATAAGTAATAAAAGAACTTGTGACCCAATTGATTTACAAGTTCTTTTAAATTTAAGATTAAACGAGGGCTTTATAGATTTATCAAGTTACGAATTTTCAATAATATTTTAAGGAGATGTTTCAAATGGAGTTAATCGAAATCATGGGTGAACTAGAGTCCCTTGCGACTGAACGTACAAAAAAGATTTACATGAGCAATGGGGCTCAAGAGCCACTTTTCGGAGTAACTATAAGCGCTATGAAGCCGATTTTTAAAAAGATAAAATACAACCAGCCTTTGGCAGAGCAGCTTTATGCAACTGGAAATTATGATGCAATGTATTTAGCCGGCATGATAGCGGAGCCAAAGAAAATGACCGAAGAAGATTTTAACCGTTGGATAGATAGCGCTTATTTTTATATGATTTCGGACTTCATTGTGTCAGTAACCCTTGCCGAAACGGATATTGCCTTTACCGTCGCAGACCGATGGATTGACAGTGGAAAGGAATTGACAATGTCGGCTGGATGGAGCTGCTATGAATGGCTGTTAGGTACCCGCAAAGACAGTGAATTTGACAGGGATAAGCTTTTATCAATGCTCTATAGGGTACGTGACACGATACACAGCCAGCCAAACCGTACTAAATATTCCATGAACAATTTTATAATGTCGGTTGGAGTCTCATATTTGCCGCTTCATGAAGAAGCAAAGAAAATTGCTCTAGAAGTAGGAAGAGTGGAGGTTTTTAAGGGCAAAGACCTATGTCAAACTAATGTAGCGGCAGAATATATTCAAAAAGCAACTGATCAAGGGAAACTAGGCTTTAAACGTAAACATGTAAGGTGTTAATTTCTAATATCTTTGCGGCAAAAAGGCATTTCTTAAGATTAGAGAGTTTTATGAACCTTTAAGTATTCAAGGCGAACCCTACTGGGCTCGTCTTTTTAAAATGTTAATTACTTCTCCTTTCAGAATTTATTCAAGGTATATATTTTACATCCATTTTTTATATTACAAAATATCATTCTATTTTTTTATTTACAACTTATGAAAACATAGTATAATTAAATTATAAACACGGAGGTGAGCTATGGGACAATATAATGCAAGAATTGAGGAATGTAAACCTGGTATGACCCTTTCAAAGGATGTTCATACGGACAGAGGCGCAATCTTGATGACGGCAGGGACTGTTCTAACCGACTTTATAATTGACAAAATCGTCATAAATAATATTAACAGAGTATGGGTTTTTGGGGAAGAACCGCAACAAATACTTAAGATTAACTCAAATGACTCGCCAGAAGTAAAGAAAACAAAAAAAGAATACATTGAAAAAATAGAAAATATAAAAACCTTATTTCAAAACATTCTTACCGATGATTCCGTCGAAGAAAAAGCAAAGGGAATTTCTTCATCCATCATCAAATCAGAAAGAGCAATAGGGGATTTGCTAAGGTGTATCAGAAGTCTCAAAACATTAAGCGATAAAACATATACACATAGCCTTAATGTTGCAAGCATATGCAATCTTATAGCAAGCTGGATGAAGTTGGATAGAAAACAGATTGAGGAAATTACTCTAGCCGGACTATTACATGATGTGGGAAAACTTCAGATTCCCCCTGAAATTTTTAATAAAACTACCGAATTGACTGAGAGTGAAACGATTGAAATAAAAAGACATGCAGAATACGGATACAAAATTCTAAAAGAAAAGACAAGCCTCTCTGACGAAATATGTAATGGCGTTTTAATGCATCACGAAAAAGAAGACGGTAGTGGTTATCCAAACGGTGTAAAAGGAAAGGACATAAATTTATTTGCTAAAATAATTTCAGTAGCAGATTTATACAGTATTATTACACTGGACAGAGTATATAAGAGAGCAGATACTCCCTTTAGCATATTTGAAATCTTTGAATCATCCGCATCGCAGAAATTTGATACGCTTACTGTCTATACACTTCTATCAAATATCGCCATGTACTACATAGGCGACAACGTAAAGCTTAGCAATGGTAAATCAGGCCAAATATTCTATATAGACAATGAATTTGTTTCTAGACCATTGATTAAACTGTCTGATAACTCAATCCTTGATCTAAGGGCTGAAAAAGGCGTTAAAATTGTTGAAATTATATAGTCCATAATGCTCAGAATATTTTTATCATACTGTTTTAAAGGAGCTTTAACATTATTTTGTGATAGATAAGTTGCAAAAAAGATTATACATTAAAAATGCAGTTAATACGTCTGCATTTTACTATCAAAGCTGAACTTTTCGCAACTTATGAATTAAGGTATATATTTTGCAATATAAAAAATGGATGTAGAATGTTTATTGCAAAATATATAGATAAGTTGCAAAAAAGATTAATTGATTTTAATCTAAGAAATTTTTGTCTCACGGGCATAAAAAAACAAATACTGTTGAGCATATCCTGACAGGTCTCCAAAGTAATCCTTTGAGAAGATATCTATCTCTTTTAATGTTGCCTCGCGTTTAAAATACAATATTTCCATAATCTTTTTTATCCATACGTCAGTAGGAAATACATCAAATTTTGTGGCTGAGAACAACAATACGCAGTCGGCTACCTTTGCTCCTACGCCAGAGAGTTTTATTAATTCTTTCCGCGCATGAGCAGTGTCCATGTCGCTTAAGGAACCTAGGTCTACAGCTTTTTTTCTTATCATATCTGAAGTCTCGGATATATATTTGCACCTGAAACCCGCCTTGCAAAGCTCTATCTTATCCATGCTGCAGGATGAAAGGTCTTCAGGTTTTGGAAAGGAATAGAACACGCCTTCGCTGGAGCTAATCTCATTACCAAAGGTTTTAGAAAGGGTTTCTACGGACTTCATAATTCGTGGAATGCGATTGTTGGCAGAAATAATAAATGATATAAGAAGCTCCCAAATATCCTGTCTTAAAAGCCTTATTCCATGACCGAATTCAACAGCCTTAGCCATTATTTCATCCTTGCAAAGAGCTTTTTTGATCTTTGAATAATCTGTTCCAAGATCAAAATATTCATACCAAAGATTAACGAAGTCATCATAAGTGGAACCTGATATAAAAAGCTTTTCATTGTAAAAACTTACCCGGACAGCTTTGCTGCCGACCACCCCTAAGTAACTTCCATCTTTCTGCTTAAGCCATCTGAAGCATTGGCCGCAATCGAAAATATGTACAAGGTCAAAGTCATGGACACCTTGGATTTCAATTCCCTCAGCTGTTTCGTTTATTTCGAGACCTTTATAATTCATTTGTATGTCCTCATTTCGGATATTTTTGATCTACGATCTATAGAAAACTAAATGTAAAATCTTTTTCGCAACTTATTTATATATTTTGCAATAAACATTTTACATCTATTTTTTATATTGCAAAATATATACCTTGTTTCATAAGTTACGAAAAGTTCATCTTTGATAGAAAAATGCAGACGCATTAACTGCATTTCAATGTAAAATCTTTTTCGTAACTTATTTAGTATAAACTTAATTTATCTATAAATAAAAATCAAATAATTTTTACATTTATCTATATTAAAATCATTACTAATCTATCTTCTTAACTTAGTATAGCATTTATCCTGTATATATTTTCTCAATCTTTTTTGATATAATAACAATAAATAAAAAATAATTCAAGAAAGTTCAGCTTTGATAGTAAAATGCAGATGTATTAACTGCATTTTTAATGTAAAATCTTTTTCGCAACTTATATGGAAAGGCAAGTTCTAAGTTTAATAAATTTGACATTAAATATTTTGAGAGACTTCTATGTTTTAATTAGGCTGTATAAAAATAACTAATTTTAAGGGGCTGCTATATGAAAGAAAAAATATATACTATACCTGTTACAGACGCTTTTAGAGTTGATTGCGAATGTCCAATGTGTGTCCTTGAGAAGAAACTAGAGGACGAATATATTGATTATATTCTTGGTCCTTCGTTAATGGAACCGGAAGGAAGAATTGAAACAAATGATAAGGGCTTTTGCAGAAGACATTTTGAAAAACTTTATAATAAGCAGCAAAATAGGCTTGGCTTAGGGCTTATTCTTGAGACTCATCTTACAGAGCAGAATTTTAAAATCGGTAAGATTTACGACAGCAAAAAGGACGCAATTAAAAAGGATTCTGAAATGTCTATGGTTAAAAACCTTTCAAGTAAAGTATCAATGAAGAAAACAGAAACTGATAAGTTAGTTGATGAGCTTTTAGACGCGCTGGATGATCTTGAAATGAAATGCGCTGTTTGCGGAAAACTGGACCACACAATGGAAAGATACGTTGATGTCATATTGTATCTATGGTTTAAAGAAAGTGACTTTCAGGGTTTATTCAATAGTAAAAAGGGGTTTTGTCTGAAGCATCTGAAGGAGCTTTTAAAGGGAGCAAAAAAGTTTTTAAATTCAAAGGAAACGGCGATTTTTGTATCAAATCTCATGACGCTTGAGCTTGAAAACCTTGAAAGAATTAAAGAGGAAGTCAGTTGGTTTACGAAGAAATTTGACTACAGGAACAATGACGCTCCATGGGGTAATTCGAAAGATGCGGTGCCAAGAAGTATCCAGAAGATAGCAGGATTCTGCGATTTTATTTAATATATATGACAAATAAATCGGAAATTAAATATATAACAAGCGCTTGATATCTATAACTTAGATCTATTAGGATCAACAACAAGACTTTTTGCAACCAGGTTCATTGCTTTTATATTAAGCGCGGTTAATTTCTCTACCTCTTCACTGACATCTTGTTGAACTTTCCTTAGAAGAGGTCTTATTACGTGACCGTATACCAAAACAAGGTCCATTTCAATATAAATTCCATCGGGATGGTTTTCCGCGCGGAACCGCGAAATTCTGCTTATGCCATCGATTTTTGATACAACATGTTCTATGATCTGGTAAACAGTATAATCGGATATAGTATAACGCCCTAAATAACTGAAGGTAGGTCTGACCACAGACTTTTCGCCTACTAATTGATAACTTCCCTTCCCTTTTCTCTTAAAAATCTGTAATGGATCTAAAAAATATCCTGAAAAGTCCTTCTTAATTTCAAAAGTTGGAACAGGAATAACGTGTTTACCTTGCTGTTTTCTTGTAGAAATAGCCTGGCTTATTTCAAATTCACTTGCTACATCAGTTATATATACTCTTTCTGTGATTGGAGCAATTTCGAGTCTTTCGGCAATCTTTTGAACCATTCCCTCTGATGTCCCTAAGATCAGAATAGCGGAGGGTTTGTATAATTCTATAGCTCGCTTTACATCGAAGGCATGATCATTATCATGAAACAAAGCGCATTTTATAGAAGCAATTTTGGTAGATTCTCTTTTTGCAGAGCGGCCAGCGACAATGCGGCTTCCTCTTATCAGTATTCCATCATCAATAAGAAAATCGATTCCACGTTCTTTAGCAACCCAGGTAGCTCTGTGGCTTTTTCCAGTACCACTTGGTCCAATAAAAGCTACAACTCTCAACTTTTACCTCCGAAGTATATTCATTAATATATTTTGTTGTTATACACATAACGAAAAAGAATATTTTATATGCAAGTACAGTAAAACAGCTGTATTACGCTATAAAATTGACCTTTTGCAGTATATGAATCAAGATATATTCTGCGCAATAGAAAATGAATATAAAATAATTATTGCAAAAAATTTTTATAAATTTATAAGATAGTATAACATAAATAAAAATAAATTAATACATTAAATCAATTAATCAATTAATCTTATAGATATCGAACTATCAAACTATAACGCGGTGTAAAATTAGTTTTATAAAGTTAGCGGAACACCCGAAAAAAGGGCTTTCTCAGAATAAAAAATGCGCAAGGAACAAAATCATTATTAATATTGAGCCCAGTATTATAAAGAGTATACCAGCGATTTTAAGGATTTTAACAACGGACATAATTGCGATTTTTGAAATGTTTTGGAATTTATCGGAACCGTGGAAAAGGCTCTTGTTTAAGTCAAGATTTCCGGCATCAGAAGCAACAGAAGAATTAAGCTCTTTATCTGATGGATATGTAACTGATTTGACGCCTTTATTGACAGCTTTTTCAACTATAAAATATAAGATTCCCCCTAAAAAGCTATTCCTATAATAAAAACAATTTTCTGCGCTAAAAAGCTCTTTAAATGGGAAAAAGAGAGTCCAGACTCTCTTTTCTTTCCCCGGATAATTCTTCATTTGTTATTTCACAAAATCATCATTAGTAATTCCTAAATATTGTCTTTAGTATAAAATTTATAAGAATAAAATTAGATGCAAAAGTGGTACGGGTAATATTTCCTATTCATTTACATTACACAATATATTGTATCATTAGAATTTAACTTGTCAATATATATATTAAAAATAAATGATGAAATTTTAGGGGCTATTATTTTTTACTTCTGATATAAAACTTTGTTTACTTTTTGTGCTCGCTCTTTGCCATGTTAACGCTGCAAACATCGCACTGGCTACATAATGTAACTTTTCCGCAGAACACATTTTTTATTGTTTCTAAAAGCTCCTTATTGCGGAAATGTTCTGTTCCGTGTAGCACTATTTTTCTTGGAGCAAGTGTTATAAGCGAGCTAACCAGCAAATCATCATAGTTTATTTCCCCTAAAGAGATTTCATTGACAAATTCGCGTATACATTCGTTAGTTATTTCCTTTTTTGCTTCGTCCAATAGTATATATTTGTTATCAAAGCCTACGACAACATGAATAAGGTTGAATTTAGGGTTCTGGATATCAACAAAATATCTTAAGAGCCTTATAAATTCATTATACTCCCGCGCCATAAGAAAATCATCGACAGCTTTATCCACTACTTCCTCAAGATCCTTAATATAATCTTTAAGCCTGAAGTTTACGAAGCCATCAAGGATGATGCTGTTTGAGTTTTCAAAATAATCAAGTAGTTTTTTTACAATTATATTATGCCTTCTTATATGAAAAAGACTGCTAAAAAGATTCTTATCATCGCTTTTAATAATCTTCTTTGCAAGGGATAATATTTCTTTTTTCTCGACGGAATTAAAGTAACAGTAGTTGCTGCTTATAGTTCTTATAATAAGCTTTTCTTCATATTTTCTTATTATATAATCTGCAAGAGCGTTTGAAATGTGCAAAACCAAAATGCTTTTGATTGTATCAGAGCTATTCGTCTTTTCTGCATTTCTTTCATTGTTATAACCACAAACTATATAATTTGAGCCATTGGAATTAACTTCGTTCTGTATGGAGTATTTAAAATGGTCTTCTTTGTTTTTTTCCAGCTCGTTTTTTATTTGTTCTATTATATCTTCTGTATCTTTGTTAACTCCAATACTAAGAAACTGCATCAACTTCACATCCCTTCATGTGTAGTATATGTCTAAGAAATATGTTGTATGCAGCACAGGGCATATGCAATTATTGCCATATTATGCCTATTTTATCATTGAAAAAGTTTTTTTAAGATTATTATAAACATTCTCAACTTATTATATGAATTATTTAATATTAAGTTACAATATTTGAGCGCGGAAAGTTTTGAGAATTTCTCAGAATGTGGAAGAGAATAGTCTGAATTTATATTTAAAAAATAGGAATTAAAGATCCAACATCAAGGGGCTTATCATCGCTTAAGCTTACTATACTAATTCCTCTGCTCATAAGAAACTCCTCAATTTTTTCAGATTCTTTTAGTTTTAAATAATTTCCGGTAATTGCGAGAGTATTTTTGTCAATTTTACATGTGCATCCACCAATAAAGCCCATGTTTAGACTAGGTAAAATTATATTTTCATCAGGCTCTATAAGTAGAACGTTAATTCCCTTTTTTTCTGATTCCTTCGCAATGCCTTGGTCTGAAGTAATTATTGCATTCTCATCAACAATCGAAATAGAACACTTTGAATAACCTTGCTTGACATGTATAAATTCAACACTCTCTTTTTCCAGCTCGGCTCTTAGTATAGGATCCGTATATTTTGTATTATGAATTACAAAGTTGCCTACGCGAGCAGCATTATAAGCTATGTCACCAGGGTATGCGGACGTTAATTCCGTTAATCCTTTAATCATATGGAAACCATGGCTTAAAAGAGTGTTTAATAAACTTTCGTCTAACCCGGGAGCATATACAAGCTTTTTACCGCCAACATGGTGCAACATTATATCAGGATGGTAGGATATGGCATCATAAACATTTGGTATGCGGGCAGTTTTTAATAACCCTATATTCATTTCTGACAATGAGGATTGGATTCTCTGATTGATTCTTGCATCGATAATCAGCATTTTAACTTTACTGTGGGGAAGATTTGGAATTATACTATAATTCATAATATTAACCTCTGCTTTGGTTACTCAAGCAATGTGAAATATTTTTCGAAACCTTTTTAATGCCATTTTACAAAATTTACCTCTCAATAAATTTTCTTGCTGACAGTTTTTCAAGGATATTATATACAATTTATATAATATTGCCAAGCAGCAACTATATAAGTTATAGAATGACTTTATAAAAAATAAATTAATAAATCAACCGCGCCCTTTTAAAAGGCGCGGTTTATATAAACGACTGCCAACTACAATATGTAACCGGCAGTCAATTCTAATATATATTATGTAAAAAAGTGAAAAAGTTTCATAATTTTTTTGTTATTTTTTTAATATTGTGATATGGATATAGAAATAATAGGCGCGTAAACGGAGCTAATATTGGTACATCAATTCAACAAAATTGGGAAGAATAAATTTATGGAGGTGGCGCTATGACAACTATTAACTGCTCGTTAAACTGCATTTATCAGGTAGAAGGAAGATGCAATCTAGATAATATAGTAATGGTATCAATTTCTTCAAATCCAGAATGCATATACTTCCAGGAAAAAAAATCTAAATTGAATTCAGTGTGTGAACAGAATCAAGTATGATCACATATCCTACAAAAAACTGTTAATTATTAAAGCATGACAATATCAAGTTTTATTAAAAATGGAAACAGGTATGGTAACTATTATAATCTATGCCAGTAATATTATGTTTTATATTGATATATTAAAATAACATAACAAATCTAATCTCAAATCAATCTTAAGAACCTTTATGTATATTTTATTTTTTATTTGTATTTGTTATACTTATATTCAGCATTGCAAACGCAAGGTTAACTGTTAATTTAGTATAGATAGGTGATAAAATTGCCAAGTGATAAAATTAAGCAGTATTCAAAAGAAATTTTTAATAAATTAATCTATATTCGTAGAGAAATTCACAAATATCCTGAATTAGGCTTTCAAGAATTTAAAACCTCAGATACAATAAAGAGATTTCTTGAAGAGCTTGGACTTAATGTCATTAATCTGGCGGGCACAGGGCTGGTAACAACTTTATACGGTAAGGGAAGTGGCAGGACAATAGCGCTCAGAGCTGATATAGACGCGCTTCCTATTAAAGAAGAAAATACCTTTGATTAT
>JAUZPS010000101.1 GCA_030705945.1 Bacillota bacterium | reverse complement strand
TAAAGAAGCTATTACTAAAGAAAACATTACTAAAGAAGCCATTAATAAGGAATCAATTAATTAATTTATGACAATAATAATAGAATTCAAACTGCTGTTATATTAAAATATTATTGATCTTACAGTTAGCAGAGCAAAATAAAGAAAGGTTTTAACGGTATTTTGCGATAGATAAATGTAATAGATTAATTTAGGTAGAATAAACAATAAATTATCAGTGGTTTGAATTTCCGTTTAAATATTTTAAAGTAAATAGTATAATTACATCAAACAATTTTTGAAATATTTTTAGTATTGTTGAAAATTATATTTTAAATAGATATAATATGGTTTGACGAATGAAATCTAAAATAAGCTTGCAAAAACAAGTATCTTTATAAATATGCGCAAATGAGGTAGCTATGAAAGATATTATTTTGGCTTCCGCTTCACCCAGGCGTTCAGAACTGTTAAAACAAGTGGGAGTTAATTTCCGGGTGATTCCTTCAAATATTGATGAATCAAACAATAATAATTTGAAGCCCGAAGAATATACCGTTGAGATAGCATATAAGAAAGCTTTTGATATTGCTGATAAAACTAATGGAAGCTCTTTGATCATTGCAGCTGATACTGTAGTTGTAAAAGACAATATAATGGGTAAACCTGAAAATGAAGCAGCCGCGTTTCAAATGCTAGAAACGCTTCAAGGACAATGGCATGAGGTTATCACAGGGGTTGCTGTTATTGAGTCGGATACAAAAAAAGTATCAAGAGAATTTGAAAAGACATTTGTAAAGATGAAGCCTTTATCCCGAATGGAAATAGAGTCATATATAAATTCAGGGGAACCGATGGATAAGGCAGGAGCCTATGGAATTCAAGGACTTGGAGCTTTACTGGTAGAGAAAATTGAGGGTTGCTACTTTAATGTCGTAGGACTTCCTCTTAACAGATTAAATATGATGCTTGAAAAATTCGGGATTTATTTGTTGAAATGAAGCAGTTAATTTAGGAGGAGAAGAGATAATGGGCTTTTTAGCAAGAGATATAGGAATTGATTTAGGTACGGCGAACACCCTAGTGCATCTGAAGGGTAAAGGTATTGTCGTAAGAGAACCGTCCGTGGTGGCTGTTAATCAGCGCACAGGCGATATTTTGGCGGTTGGAGACGCCGCGAAGAACATGATAGGAAGGACGCCTGGAAATATTGTAGCGATCAGACCTATGAAAGATGGCGTTATAGCGGATTTCGATATTACCCAGAGCATGCTGAAATATTTTATCAAAAGAGCAATGTCAAAAGGCTTATTCAGCAAGCCCCGTGTTGTAATATGCGTGCCGTCAGGTGTTACAGAGGTTGAGAAAAGAGCTGTTGAAGAAGCGACTTTACAAGCTGGAGCAAAGGAGGCTTATCTGATTGAAGAACCCATGGCTGCTGCTATTGGGGCAAACCTTCCTGTTGAAGAACCGTCAGGAAGTATGGTTGTAGATATTGGAGGCGGCACAAGCGAAGTCGCGGTTATTTCCCTTGGTGGCATAGTAACCAGCAAATCCTTGAGAATCGCCGGCGATGAGCTCGATGAATCAATTGTGCATTATGTAAAAAAAGAGTATAATCTTATGATTGGTGAACGGACTGCTGAAGAAATAAAAATGAACATCGGAGCAGCTTATTTAAGGCCTAAAGATGAAGTGATGGAAATAAGAGGAAGGGACCTCATTACAGGGTTGCCTAAAAACATAAAAATTACCTCTTCCGAAATAACTGACGCGCTTAAAGAGCCTATAAACTCAATAGTTGATTCAATTAAATATACACTTGAAAAGACTCCTCCTGAACTTGCTGCCGATATTATGGACAGAGGTATAATGCTGACTGGCGGCGGAGCGCTCTTGAGCGGTCTTGACCGATTGATAAGAGAAGAAACAGGCATGCCTGTTTCTGTCGCAGAAAGTCCATTGGATTGTGTAGCTATAGGCGCAGGTAAGGTGCTTGATGAAATTGAAACCTTGAAAAAAGTGCTCATCTCTCCGAAAAAATTAAAATAAAACTGATTTATTATTATTCTAGTGAGGATAATGTTTATTGTAGATAAAGGGGGGGCGTGATTTGGTACGCCTTTTAAAGAAAAAATCATTTTTAATTGTTCTGGTTTCGTTAATACTCATTGTCATAATGGGAATTACTTCGACTAGAAGCAGCAAGCTAGGTTGGTTTGGCAATTTACTTAATTCTGTGGTTTCGCCGGTTCAAAAAGCCTTGTCATCATCAGGACATAAGGTCGATTCCACTGTGTCGTTCTTTAAAGACAGCAAAGCGATAAACGATGAGAACGAAAAATTAAAGCAGAGGGTTGATCAACTTGAAAAAGAGAACGACAGTTTAAAAGAACTCAAGACAAAAAATGATCTGCTCATTGAGGCTTTAGATCTTAAAAACCAATTAAAACAATTTGATTATATCAGCGCAAATATTATTGCAAAGGATCCTGGAAATTGGTTTAATGTGTTCACAATTGATAAAGGCAGCAATGACAAGATCGATAAGGATTACGCCGTTGTTGCAAGCAAAGGTTTAGTTGGCAGGGTTATGGTGGCAGGTCCATTTTCATCAAAGGTTATATCAGTAATTGATATAGACAGCACTGTAAGCGGCAGGCTTACTAAAACAAGAGATTATGTTGAAATAAAAGGTGATCTGTCTCTCAGGGATCAAGGGTTATGCAAAATGTATAATATTTCTCCAGATGTAGATGTGGCGGTGGGTGACAAAGTGGAAACCTCAGGTATAGGAGGAATATTTCCAAAAGGTATAGCTATCGGAGAAGTAACAGAAATAAGGCAAATAAATAACGAATTGGACAGATATGCTATTGTTAAACCTGTTGTTGATTTTAGAAGACTTGAAGATGTTTTTGTTCTAAAAAGTAAAAATTAAATGGTGACAGGTAGATTATTATGAGGTCAAAAATTTTTGTTTTAATAAGCAGTGTTTTATTAATTATCTTGCTTCAGACTACTTTATTAGAATATATAAAATTCAATAGTATCAAACCTAACCTGTTGCTGGTCTTCATAGTTTCCGTAGCTTTACTGAGAGGAAATATTGAAGGCGCCGTAACCGGTTTTTTTGCTGGTCTGATGCAGGATATCGTTTCCGGCAAGGTTATAGGATTTTACGCGTTGCTCGGTATGTACTTAGGAATTGCAATAGGCTCTGTTAATAAAAGACTTTACAGAGATAACTTTTTTGTAGCTTTGGTCTTTAGCTTTGTGGCAAGTATTGTTTATGAATCCGTTGTTTATTTCTTTGGAGTGTTTTTAAAGGGACAGACCGATTTTATATACTCCTTTACAAACATCATTCTTCCTGAGGCGGTTTATAATATGGCGGCGACTGTCATAATATTTTTTATTGTCATGAAGATAGATGACCGCATTAAGAAATCAAACAAGTCTTCAAGAAAGTATTGAGAATATCCTGTGAACAAATAAGGCAGTATCAAAAAACTATTCAAATGGTCGTTTCAAAAACTGTATATAGCGGGTATTCATCATACAAAACTTTAATTTGGAAGTTCTTGAAACACCTTGAATTCTTTAATAGATATGGATAAATGTTAGTTCTAAGTAAATAATTAAAACCGAGGGTGATGGTCATGAAAGAATTTTTAAAGGATAGATTCAATATCGTCGCAATTTTTTTTATACTGTTTGGCGTATTGATTATAGTTCAGCTTGTTAATCTCCAAGTAATAAATGGGAAAAAATATGATGAAGAATCTCAGAGAAAGCTGCCGAATATCAGGCGCGTTTCAGCGCCAAGGGGAAATATCCTGGATCGGTATGGGGTTCCTATTGCCGTTAATAGAATAGGTTATACGGTTCAGATCGTTAAGACGAAAATGAAAGATGACGAGAGAAACCAAATGATATTAGAGCTTGTTAATATATTTGAAAAAAACAAGGACAACTACTATAATAGCCTTAAAAATTATCTGACAATAAAACCTTTTGCGTTCGGAAAGTCCATTATTAAATCCCAAAAAAGCATGGACAGTTGGAAAAAGGATATGGTATTAAATAAAAAGGATGTTTCCTTATTGTCAACACCAGAGTCTACATTTAATTATCTCAGGGATAAATTTAAAATTGATAAAAAATATTCAGTTGAAGATGCGTACAAAATAATGACTATAAAATACGAAATGCTGATAAGGGGCTACTCTTCACTTACTTCTCTTTGCCTAGCCAAGGACTTGAGCCGTGAATCAGTCGCTGAAATAGAAGAAAGACACCAGGAGTTCCCCGGAGTATTTACGGATGTTGATACTTATAGAAAATATGTAACCGGAGATACTGCCGCGCATGTAGTGGGTTATGTTGGCAGTATGGATGCAAATGATTATAAAAGATTGAAGGATGATGGCTACAGACAGGATGAGATTATCGGAAAAACAGGCATGGAAGAATACGCTGAGCCATATCTTAAAGGCAAGGACGGACAGAAAAAAATTGAGGTGGATATAGCGGGCAGATTGACGGAGGAACTCGAAACAAACCCGGCAATACCTGGTGACAATGTCAAACTGACTCTTGACCTTAATATGCAAAAAGTAGCAATGGATTCTCTTAAAAGGAATATAGAAAATATAAGAAGCATGGCAGATGGAAAGAAAAATTTCGGAGACGCGCAAACCGGCGCTGCTGTCGCTATGGATGTAAATACAGGTGAAATCCTTGCCATGGCAAGTTATCCAAGCTACGACCCATCATATTTTATAGCTAAAGCGGATGATAAGGAAGCTCAGAAAAAAATAGATTTTTATAATAAAAATAAATTAGCATTTACTTACAACAGGGTTATAAACGGAATATACACTCCTGGTTCGACCTTTAAACCCCTAACCTCAATTGCGGCATTAGAATCCGGAGTCATAACACCAAGTACACCAATTGATGATCCTGGATTATATGTAGTAGATGGCCATAAATTTACTTGCCTTGAGTTCAAAACCGGTCATGGCACGCTTGATCTCAAAAGGGCTTTGGAAACATCCTGTAATATCTATTTTGAGAAAGTTGGAGTACAGACAAAAATTGATAATTTAAGTAAATGGGGCGCTTTGTTTGGATTGGGACAAAAAACCGGAATAGATCTTAATTATGAGTCTAAGGGAGTGCTTGCATCAAGGGCTTATAAAAAATCAGAAGCATTTAAAAGGGCAAATGGGGGTAAAGCTGAAGGGTTCTGGGATGCAGATACAGCTCAGGCTTCAATCGGTCAGATATACAATTCTTTTACACCATTGCAGTTGGTAGATTATATCGGAGCAATTGCAAACGGAGGCAGATTAATGAGACCGCACCTTATTAAAAAGGTATTAAAATATGATGGCTCCGTTGTAATGGAAAACAAGCCGGATTATACAAAAATACCTGTAAAACAGGAAAACTTAAATGCGGTTATAGAGGGCATGAAAGCCGTTACACAGGAAGAAAACGGAACCGCGGTTGATGCCTTCAAGAATTTTCCGATAAAAGTTGCCGGTAAAACAGGTACAGCTGAAACCGGTTATGAAAAGAATAGTTCTTCAAACGCGCTGTTCGTTTGTTTTGCTCCTGCAGACAAACCTCAGATAGCTGTAGCTGTAGTCGTTGAACATGGAGCTTGGGGAGCAAATACAGCCCCTATCGCAACAGATATTTTGTCCGAATATTTTAACCTTTCAGGCGCAGGCAGGTCTGATGACAAACTAAAGCCGGATCAGATAGAATTTACGCATTGATATAATTTATGTATTAAGATAATTGATGTATTAAGATATAGATATCGAACTGTAAAGTTTTATATAAGTTCGCTTTGAAAAGCCCTTTTATAGCTGTTCGGCGTAGCTTTATAAGACAGATTTTACAGTTCGATAACTGTTAAGAAGTGATTTAATTCATATAATAAATTTGGGGGTATTACGAATGGAGGAAAGCAGTGTTATTTTTAAAGGTACGGTAAACGGTCTGACCGTTATCTTAAAAGAGGATGAAGTCTTTGGTGTTATATATGAACAGATGGAAAAGAAAATAGCTTCTGCAGGCAAATTTTTTAAAGGAGCTATCCTTGATGTCAGATATAGGGGACGAAAGTTATCTAAGGATGAAGAATTAAAGCTTTTTGAACTGCTATCTAATAAGAGCGGCGCAAAAATAAAAAGCTTCAGCCGCGAGGCGGCGCAAAAGGTTACAGTGAAGGAAGAGGAAAAGACTAGACCTAATAATAAAATAGAAATCAAAAAGTTTTATTATTTTAAAGGAATTGATGAAGGCATGACGAAATTCCATAAAGGGACCTTAAGGTCTGGACAACTATTAAGTTTTGACGGTAATGTTGTGGTCCTAGGCGATGTTAACCCAGGCGCGGAAATCGTTGCTTCGGGAAATGTTGTGGTAATGGGCTCTTTAAGGGGAATAGTTCATGCAGGAGCGGATGGAAATAAAGACGCGGTAGTAGTCGCGTTAAACCTTCAGCCCACTCAGCTCAGAATTGGGGAAGTAATAACAAGACCTCCTGATGAAAAGGAACAAATAAGCTCATTTATTCCAGAGATAGCATTTATAAAGGATAATACAGTTTATATTGAAAGGTATTTACCACAACATAAATAAGGGCGTTTCCAAAAATTCCTTGTTCAAGTTTATATTACGAAAACCCATTATATCAAGTTTTTAGACGACCAGTTGACTAGTTTTTTGATACTACCTAATTGACAAAACCACAAAAGAAATATATATTTTTAATATGAGTGATTATATTCTCACTTACATTAAAATCATTATAATCTTACATTTTTGATAAAGTCTCAATAATAATTTATCATTCCCAAAAGTGTAAGTTTTATTCAAATAAACGCAAATAGCGCTATGGAATAGCGTTTGGACATTCTTTAGATGTTTAAATATTACGACTTTTCGAGGATATTATATACTAGGGGGATATATTAAATGGGTGAAGTTATTGTTATTACTTCTGGCAAAGGTGGAGTTGGTAAAACTACTACTACTGCCAATTTGGGTACTGGATTGGCGCTCAAGGGGAAAAAAGTTGTATTGGTTGACACTGATATTGGACTTAGAAACCTGGATGTTGTTATGGGATTAGAAAATAGAATCGTTTATGATCTGGTTGATGTTGTTGAAGGAACATGCCGTGTTAAACAGGCTCTGATAAAGGACAAGCGTTACGATGGATTGTATCTTTTACCCGCTGCTCAAACAAGAGATAAAACAGCTGTCAATCCTGAGCAGATGATCAAGCTTTGTGAAGAGTTAAAGGCCGAGTTTGATTTTATAATTGTTGACTGTCCCGCAGGTATTGAGCAGGGATTTAAAAATGCGATCGCCGGAGCAAGCAAAGCTATTGTAGTCACAACTCCTGAGGTTTCTGCAGTTAGAGACGCGGATAGAATTATTGGTCTTTTGGAAGCTAATGAACTCAGAAATCCCAAATTACTTATAAACAGGGTCAGAATAGACATGGTTAAGCGTGGAGATATGATGACAATCGATGACATTGTTGATATACTTGCAATAGACATTATTGGAGTTGTGCCGGATGATGAAAAGATAGTAGTTTCGACCAACAAGGGAGAACCGGCTGTCAATGACAGTAAATCTTTAGCTGGTGAAGCTTACAGGAATATCACAAGAAGAATTCTAGGTGAAGACATTCCGTTGCTCAGCCTTGAAAATGATGATGGTTTTGTGTTTAAGCTTAAAAAATTGTTTGGCTTGAAAACAAATTAAAAGGAGGGAAACATATGTTATTAGATTTGTCAAAGTTGTTTGGTAGATCAAAGACATCGAAGGATGTTGCAAAAGAGAGATTAAAACTGGTTTTGATTCACGACAGGGCGAATGTTTCTCCTCAGTTTCTTGAAATGGTAAAAGGTGAGATTATTAAAGTAATTCAGAACTATATGGAAATAGATGAAAGCGCTTTAGATTTACAGATTACCAGGACAAAAAGCGAAGATGGAGATAGCATTGTTCCTGCTCTTGTTGCAAACATACCCATAAAGAATGTAAAAAACAGTGGAAAATAACACTTAATCTGCATACTATATAAAATAAAATTAATCAATAATTCAACGCAAAAATAATGGATGGTACAGTTCAATGAATATAGCATTAATAGCCAACGATAAAAAGAAAGAGCTTATGACAGCATTTTGTATTGCTTATAAAGGAATTTTACAAGAACATAACTTAATTGCTACGGGTACAACAGGATCCATTATTATGGAACAAACAGGACTGAATGTCAATAAATGCGCTCCTGGTATTTTGGGAGAACAGCAAATTGCGGCGAGAGTTGCTTATAATGAGATAGACCTTGTTATTTTTTTCCGGGATCCAATCTCTCCTCAGTCACACGAGCCAGACATCACGCTGCTTTTAGGACACTGCGACAATAATAATATACCATTTGCAACAAATATTGCCACTGCTGAGATGCTGATTAAAAGTCTGGACAGAGGGGATTTGGCATGGAGAATGCTTATTAATCCAAGCTATTAGGGTATTAAAAATTCCTTGTTCATATTTTGTGAGATGAGTACTCATTATATCAAGTTTTTGAAACGATCAGTTGATAAGTTTTTTATACTGTCTTAATTTATAAAAATTAATAAAAATAAAAATATACTTTACACTTTCGTATAAATTGGATTTTAAATTATTATACGATGGGTGTGAAGTTTTTTTATGCCTAAATATATGAATAAAGTTACTATATATTTTGCAATTAACATTTTACATCCGTTTTTTATATTGCAACTTATATAAAAAAATCTATAAAGGTTATATATTCTTTCGACTATAAATATAATTTAAAAAGAAATGGTTTTTAAAACTATTGGGGGCAGATAAAGCTCTGCGCAGATTAAGGGATGTTGAAAAAATAATTTCCGATAAAATCGTCGCTTACGTGTTCGCTAAGGTAGTATCAAAAAAAACTTAGCAACTGGGTGTTTCAGAAACTTGATATAATGCGTTTTCGTCATATAAACTTGAACAAAGAATTTTTTGAAACGCCCTTAACTCGTGAACACCCGCTCAGAATCGGAAGTAATGTTTCAATCGTTCCTAAATATTACACATTAAGGATGAGAATCAATGAATGATACTATGGCAAGAGGGTCTTACCGATACAAAAATATGAATAATAAGAAGAAAAAAAGGAATAAACAGGATAAAAGTAGGTTCCTTAAAATTGTCTTCAGACAATTTGTCATATCTTTGTTAATATTTATTGCTGCAAGCGGTATAAGGAATATAAATTCTCCTGTTACTTCATTCTTAGATGATAAGATTAAATACGCTCTGGCTCAGAATGTTGAAATTAATGATATATTTAATAAAATAAACTCTTTAACTGATATGATAAAAAACAAAGCAAATGATTATGAGACACAAAGTAAGGACTCGCAAAGCAAGAATCAACAAAATCAAGATACGAAGAATCAAGATACGAAAAGCAAGGAAGACCAGGCTGTTCCGAGTTATTCCAACTCTAATAATGCTGAAGATTCTTCAGTGCCGGCAAGCGCGCCCTTATACGATCAGAATATGGATGAAGGCAAGATAGATTATGGAGGAACCATTGAGGATGAAATAAATACAAATGATAGTAATACAGATAACAGTAATAATACTGATGAAACCATTAAAAACAGTGGAGAAAGCGTAGAAAAGGATGCTGATAAAAAAGATGCGCCAAATGAAAACTCCAAAACTGAAAACAATACTGATACCAATCAAAATACTAAGAGTAACAGTTCAAATAAGGTTAATAGCTTAAATAAATCTTCTTTCATTTTACCAGCTATAGGTCCCCTTGGTTCAGGGTTTGGAGAAAGGGTGCACCCAATTAATGGATCAATGGAAATGCATAAGGGTGTCGATATAAAAGCAAACAGCGGAGAACCTATAAAAGCTGCGCTGGGAGGAACGGTACTAGAAGCTGGGCCAAATTCAACTTTTGGGAATTTGGTTAAGATTGATCATCAGAATGGATTTATAACCTTATATGCTCACTGTTCTGTCATTATTGTCAAAAAGGGGCAGTCAGTC
This sequence comes from Bacillota bacterium, assembly GCA_030705945.1. GTDB lineage: Bacteria > Bacillota > Clostridia > Acetivibrionales > DSM-2933 > Pseudobacteroides. Next base: position 1,250 of record JAUZPS010000101.1, on the reverse strand, counting down.
AAGAAGGGAGATACAATTGCAAAGGTTGGAAGCACAGGGAGCTCAACAGGGCCACATTTGCACTTTGAGATCTGGAAAAATGAGAAGCCTGTAAACCCGTTGGATTATATAACATTAAAAAAATAAATAATATCTTTAATGATGCCAAATACTCAAAAACTTAAATAATTTTGAAAGGGAGTGGTTTTTAGATCCTAAAAAAATTTAAGATTTTATCTATTATAAAAGTTGAACGGTTATTTCCGGCAGCGATTGTCATTACAATTATTTCAGGTTACTTTTTAGAGTTTTTTCTAGCTTATATTTCAATGGTTGTACATGAGGCGGGTCATGTTCTGGCGGCAATTAGATACGGCAATGATATTCAAAAAATCCGGTTTATGCCTTTTGGCCTTAAAGCTGATATAACAGGGCAGATGTATAAGCGGGAAAAAATAGTCATCTATTTATGCGGTCCATTAATAAACATATTTTTATTTTCTATTTCAATTTTGATCAACAGCGCTTTTCTCAAGAATCAGAATAATATACTAATATTCTTTACATATTTAAATATATACCTTTCCATATTTAATTTACTGCCAGTTCTACCTTTGGATGGAGGCAGGATTGCCTTTGAGATTATCTCTGAAAAGTTCGGAAATTTTAATGCTTATAAATATATTTGTATAGTTTCTGTATCAGTATCGACAATTTTTATAATTATAGGTGTCATTTTGATTGCTGATGGAATATATAACTTCTGTATATTGCTAATTGGGTTATATGTTTTTACTCAATTGAAAAGTGGTAAAAGGGAGGTAACAATAATGAATATGAAGGATGTTATCTATAGAAGGTCAAGGCTATTGAAAAAGGGTATTTATCCAGCTAGAGATCTGGTTGTAGTTAAAACTATGAGAATGGGAGAGGTCCTCAAAAGCTTGGATTTTGACAGATTTCATATTATACATGTTTTGGACGAAGATTTAAAGCTGATCAATGTTTTTACTGAACAGGATATAATGGATGGGGTAATAAAATACAACACTGATATGACATTTGAAGAATTTATTATGAAAAATAATTGATCTATATAAAAAGCAATTAATCTTTTACATTTGCCTATCGCAAAATAACGTTAAAGCGTTCGTTATTTTGCTCCGTCAAATGTAAGATTAATAGTGCTTTTTATATATAATCCTCTGTAATAAAGCATGGTTGATACCATATAAGCTGCTAAATTCTATCACTGGCATTTCTGGCCTTAG
>JAUZPS010000100.1 GCA_030705945.1 Bacillota bacterium | reverse complement strand
GGAGTTTATCTGCCTGATGGACGTTCCATATACATAAATACACTTTACATAAGAAAATCAACTGGAGATTTTCAGTTTGTAACTGACAGACAGATTTACGAAAGAGGAGAAAATGTAAATATCACTGTCAAATCAAATATAAAACTGGAAGGTACAATTTCATTTATGGGTGAGACGCAGGATATTGTTTCTGATTCAAATGAAGCATACTACCAGTTTGGAATACCTCAAAATGTAACCTCCGGCACACAACAGCTAGAATACAGAGTTTCAAAAGAGGACGGAACTATACTTAAAGGACAGATACCTATTGATATCAAAGGGATATCAGTAATAGATAAGGGTATTTTCATGGACAAAGACAGTTATGCCTCCAATGACACAGTAAATGCAAAGGTAATGGTACTATCTGATTCAGATTATAAAAATGTTTTGATAAGAGCTAAAGTCTTCCATAACGACACTGAAGATATAGTAATTGATAAAAGAATCGATTTGGATGAAGGCCGGAATGAGATTCCATTAAGCTTTAAGCTTCCAGAAACTGCTATGGGACTCATTCAGTTTGGATATGAACTTGTGTTGGAAGATGGAAATGACAGCTTGGTATTGGCAAGGGATTATAAATATTTCGACGCTCCGGATAAAAATCTGCCAAAGCTTACTTCTTACACGCCTCAGTCTCCGAACTCAAACGGCTGGTACAACTCTGATGTTAAGATATGCTTTGAGGGTATGGATAAGGAAACTGGAATAAAGAGTATTACTCCCGGTACATTTATAAGCTCAGAGGGAATTGATCAGACTGTTACCGGAGAAGTTTATGATTACGCGGGAAACAGAACCACATGCGTTTCGGAAAAGATCAATATTGACAAAACCTGTCCATTGATTGAAATAGATATGCCTGATTCCATCGTTGAAGGAGATTCCCTTAAAATCAGTTTTAATGCTTCTGACAGCTTGTCAGGCATACAGGAGGAATATGCTGAATATAACGGAATGACATATAAAGACAGCGATAACTTAGCCCTTTCAAAGGACGGGAGGATTAAGTTTACGGCGATTGATAAAGCAGGGAACATAACGGTCTTGTATAAGAATGTCACTGTATTGCCATTTACAGCTAAAGTAGAGAAGATATCTTTAGATAAGGCATATGAAATTTATAAAACCAACAAAGGGAATGAGTATTTATTTATAGATGTAAGGTCTGGAGAAAAGAGCGATAAAAGTACAATTCCGGGTGCCATCAGTCTTGAATTAACATCGGAATTTTTTGAAACATTCCTTTTGATTTTAAATCCAGACGCAAAATATATTGTATTTGGAAACGATGACAGCGAAAGCATGCTTGCTTCTGAAACCCTAAGAAAAATGATTTCTAGTATCCTCCCGCAAAGTAAAGGCAGCGTATATTCAATTGATGGAGGATTTAATGGATGGGTCTTAGGGAATTTGCCAGTCGGTAAGACGACTGTAAAAACCATACCTGATATAAGTTATGAAACATTAGACTATTCAGGAGATAACGGTAATACAAATAATGGCAGCAATACAAGCCCAACTACAAGCCCAGCTACAAGCGTAAGCGCAAATACTAGTACAAGCCTTGTAGATAGCGCAAGTACTGAAGCTGACAAAAAAACAAATTCCGATAAGGATTCAGGTACTAGTATTTCAGAGAACCCAAAGACCTCTGATAAAGATAAAAATTCAAATACCAAAACGGTTGAAGATAATGGAAGGATTCCATCTTCAACATCTAAATATAAAGACATTGATAATCATTGGGCAAAAGACAGCATCATCAAATTATTGAATCTTGGAATTATTGAAGGAAACGAAAATGGTTTAATAATACCCGATGGTATTGTCAAAAGAGACGAAGCTGCCGTGGTCCTTGTAAAAGCTTTAAAACTTAATATGAAATATAAAACAGATTTGAAATTCAAAGACGCGAACAGCATTCCAAAGTGGGCGGCAGGTTATGTTCAAGCTGCGGTTGATGCCGGATTATTTGAGGGTTACGAAGATAAAACTTTCAGGGCGTCGAATTTTCTTACACGAAGCGAATTTATAACAATAATGGCAAGAGCTTTTAAGTGGGGTAAGTCAACATCAAAACCTCAGTTTGCTGATTCTAAGAAAATTCCTGCATGGTCTTCAGGTTTTGTAGCAAAGGCCCAAGAGCTTGGGGTATTAAAAGGCTACTTGGACAATACTTTCAGACCTTTAAATAAATTGACGCGAGCAGAAATATTCGCCTTTGTTGCCAGGGTAATCGATATTAAGGAATAATTGAAAAAAAATACCTCCGATTCTCTGAGCGTGTGTTCGCGAGTTAAGTGGATACGAAGCGAAGATTTTAGTGGAAGTTATCTCCATAATATTCCTATACAAATCGTGGGGAAAATTAACATATACAAATGAAGTTAAAGCATCTTAATTTGCAAAAATAATACGGAATTTTTCACGATTTAAAAACTAAGGCATATGCATAGTGATTTTAAAAGTTAATGTAAGATGTTATTACGAAACATTAAGTAAATTCAGAAATTTAAAAGGGAGCCGCAATTGATTGAATTCAAATTGCGGCTCCCTTTTAGTTGTGTAATTAAATTTTCTATGGTTATCTCGTCTTCATAAAATCTTCATAAACTTCTGATAAATTAACAATATCAAGATATGACAACTTAAATTTTTAAAAGGAGGAAGAATAATGGGTAACAATAAACAGATTCCTCAAAAAGAAATGGGCTTTGGAAAGGCTAAAAAATATATAGCTGCAATTTCAGGTATAGCTATTATTATTATAGCAGTATTTTTTATTGTTAAAGGAAATTCCGAAGGAAATACCAAAATTACTTCTGCATCAACAGATTTAGTTATTCAAAAAAATGAGGTAACTGATACAGCTAAATTTTATCCTCTAAAAACAGGCGAAACCAATATGGAAATAATGGCTGTTAAAGCCAGCGATGGTTCTATCAGGACCGCGTTTAATACATGTCAGGTATGTAATGGATCTCCTAAAGCTTATTATAAGCAGGAGGGAGATGTTTTGGTATGTCAGAACTGCGGAAACAGATTTAAAATGGATATGATAGAGCAGCAGAGGGGCGGATGCAACCCCGTTCCTATAATGAAAGAGAATAAGACGGAAGACGGCTCAAAAATTGTTATATCAAAGGATTTTATCGAGGAGAATAAGGGCTTATTTGCAGACAATTGGAAAAAATAAAGAGTATTTTTCGTATTTGTAAGACATTAAGTGGTGGAGGAAAGACTATGGAAGAGAAATTAGTACAGAAAGTTCTTCGAATAGACGGTATGACTTGTTCAAGCTGTGAGACCAGAATTGAAAGCGCTGTCAGCAAGCTTGATGGTGTGTCTAATGTCAAAGCTATATACAGCAGTTCAAACGTATACATTACTTATGATATAAATAAGCTTGATATAGATAAAATCACTCAGACAATAGAAAATTTGGATTATAAGGTCACCGGCGGTATTGTAAGGGAAGAAGCGGGTAATGAACTTAAAAAAGATGAAAACAAAATGGGAATTGGGAGCCTTTTGGGTATCGGAATTATTATTTTAGCGGTTTATACCATAATAAAAAATACCATAGGTTTTAACTTCATTCCTAATGTAGATCAATCGATGGGATACGGCATCCTTTTTGTTATAGGCCTTATGACTTCTCTTCACTGTATTGCTATGTGCGGAGGCATCAATTTATCAGTGTGTATGCATTATAAGTCGGATAATAGCGGGACAAATTTTGCAAGGTTAAAGCCCAGCGCTTTATATAATATAGGAAGAGTTCTGTCATATACCTTGATAGGCGGAATTGTTGGAGCTATAGGCTCTGCGGTAAGCTTTTCAGGCTCTGCCAGAGGTATAATTGCTATTATTTCAGGCGGATTCATGGTTATTATGGGATTGAATATGTTGAATATTTTTCCGTGGCTCAGGAAGCTTAATCCGAGGATGCCCAAATTGTTTGGAAGAGATATACACAATAAAGCAAGTAAGAAGGGACCGTTGATCGTAGGAATTTTAAATGCGCTAATGCCTTGCGGACCTCTCCAGGCTATGCAGCTTTACGCTCTTGGGACTGGAAGTTTTGCCTCAGGCGCCATATCTATGTTTCTGTTTAGTATGGGGACTGTTCCTTTAATGTTTGGCTTTGGAGCGGTAAGTTCATTACTGAGCGGCAGGTTTACGCGCAAAATGATGAAAGTAAGCGCCGTTTTGGTTATGCTCCTTGGAATTATAATGTTAAACAGAGGGCTAAACCTTTCAGGTTATAATGTATCGCTAGCATTAGGCGATCCCACAGGAAATGATAACATTGCAAAAATCGAAAGCGGTGTCCAGACGGTCACCACCAAACTGAAGTCAGGAAGCTATTCGCCAATCGTGGTTCAGAAAGGAATTCCGGTTAAATGGACAATAAAGGCTGATAAGGAGAACTTAAACGGCTGTAATAACGCGATAACTGCTCAGGAGTTTGGGATAGAGAACAAGAAATTAAGCGCCGGAGATAATCTGATTGAATTTACTCCGAGCAAAGAAGGGAATTTTGTGTATACCTGCTGGATGGGAATGCTCAATGGGTATGTAAAAGTAGTCGATGATATTAAAAATATAAATATCGATGATATAAAAAACGATGTAAAAAATTACAAACCAACGGGTAATCCAAGTAATGGCGGCGTAAGTGGCGGAGGATGCTGAGGAGGTTAACATTCCATTTGTTTTTATCAAAGGCTTCAATGCTTTTTGGGTATACTAAATAAAAAGCAATTAATCTTTTACATTTGCCTATCGCAAAATAACGTTAAAGCGTTCGTTATTTTGCTCCGTCAAATGTAAGATTAATAGTGCTTTTTATATAAATGACATTGCCCTGAGGATTTCTTATTTTTCAGGACCTTTTTCAATTATAAACGGCAGTGGAGAATAACTGCTGGTTCCCATTTGTTTTATAGCTTTTGATCCATCTTGATTTTCTATACTTAACCATGATTTTACAACTGCTCCATCCATTCCTTGCAATTCAATTTTCTCAGCTCCAGCAGGTAGGGACTTGTTTATTTTGTATTTCTTTGGCGCTGGTATTGATTTTAATACCTCATGATTCCATTTTACCTTTGGAGGCTTTGCTTTTCCATAAAAGCCTATATATAGAACATTATCTATGCCTTCGGCCCATATCATTATGGGAGAATCAGTATTGTTTTTAAACTTCAGGTCCCATAAGCCATAAGAAACAGTTGCATCCTGTCCATAAGGAACGTATGGCACAGGCATGTCGTGATTGTGTCTTTCAACAACAGGCAGATTACTTAAAATCGCTACATTATAGAGGGTCGACGCTATTTTGCATACTCCTCCTCCAATAGTAGTTTTAACTTGGGAGCCAATATATGTAGGACCCTTTTCAAAGCCTCTTTCTAATGTGTAAGGACCGATTTGCTGGTTTTGAGAGAAGATTTCTCCTGGCATGACGACTTTTCCGGTCAGCATCTTTGCCGCAAGATGAACATTATTCTCCTCTCCGGGAAGCGGATCTTTTAATACTGTCCGGTATGCTGCCAGAAGAACGGCCGAATTGTTCTTAGTTTGAGCAGATTTGAAATTTTCATTTGCTTCCCATGGAATTGACTGTGTTTCTCCGGAAGTTGAATGGTCATCTGTTTGTCCTTGATCCAGGGCATTGTTATTTCCATTAGGTAAGGTTGAAGGCTTCTTATTTTCTGTTGAATAGATAATTTGTTTATTATTCCGGTTTGTATTCTGATTATTTTCATTTGTTTGGGACTGACAGGAAACCAGCGGTATTGTTAAAGTGGCTGTAATTAAAAAAAATGAAGTAATTTTACTTATCACGATTAATCTCCTATAATAAATATGTTTTATATGTTTCTCAATGTAATTATTGATATCGAACTGTAAAACTGGTTTTATAAAACAAAGATAACGAACTGAAAATTCAAAGCGTTTATCTTTGTCAGTTCGTTATCTTAAATAAACATTAATTCCTATAAATATATTATTATCAGTTAAGCTCAAATTACTCATTTTTCAATTATAACCTTGGTTCCAATATTTACAAAGTTAAAAAAATCTTCAACACTGCTATTCGTTAAGCCAACACAACCCCATGTCCAATCACTGCCAAATTCTTTTTTGCTGCCTCCATGAATTCCTACGCTTCCACCTAAACCGGTTTCCTGAGGTGGCGTTTCCTTATTTGAAATCGCGTCTTTTATTTGTTTATAAGTTTCGGCGTCAATTATACCATTCTGAAGGCCGCGTTCCGCATCTTCAGCGTTGGGATAACTAAGTCTCATCCACCTTGTTCCAAGATATTCATCCTCGGGATTTAAAACTGACTTTTCAGTAATATAGAATGTTCCTTCAGGAGTCTTATGGTCTCCGCGCGCTACTTTATCGCCTAATCCGTTATCGCCAATATCCACAGAGTAAGTTTTTATTAAAGCCCCATTAATAATAATACCAAGTACATGATCAGTCTTATTAACATGTATTTCAAGCGGTGTTGCTTTAATATTTATTCCCTTTTCTTTTATTATGTCTTTAAGTGGTTTATTCTGTCTAATTGGAATCTGTAATATTTTACCTTCTTTAATATCCAGTTTTTGATTGTTAGCCCACTTTAATGCGCTTGGAGTAACTCCCAACTTCTTGGATATGGATAAAACAGTGTCGTTATGCGCTACCATATATTGGTCAGGTTTTAAGTTTACGCTGGTTTTGCTTTTATCACCTGACTGAGATATTTGGTTGATAGGTATTATTGAATAATATTTTCCAACTGCTAATGCATTTGTTTTTCCTCTTGCTGAAACATACCCAGGTGATACCCCTAATAAAATAATCAACAAGAAGGATACAGGCAGTATAAAAGTTAATCTATTAAAAATTGACCTCATCATAACTATTTTCCCCCTCCTAATTTCAAATCGAAGGTTATTGTAACATAAAAGTAATATTAGTTTCGAATGAAATATAAGGAAGAATAGTAAGGAAGAAGGCTTTATCCTATATACAAGCGCGCTTTATAAAAATAGTTAGCAGTTCGATCTATAGAACTGCAGCTTAAGTTTTTTGGATTAAACAATAGAAACCTTATAATTACGAAGCCAAAGATCAACCTGTATCAGATAAGCCATTAGCTGTGGAGCTGCCATGAGCTGGCCGAACCATGGTCTACCATAGTCAGAAGTACCTTCAGCAATGGCGCGGACACCTTCGAGATTAATCAACTGACGTATGGGGGACGAAGTGTCGTTTAATATTTCCAAAAGCCACTTTCTAACAAAACTTTCATAAGCAGGATTGTGAGTTTTTGGATAGGGGCTTTTCTTTCTGAACAAAACATCGTCAGGAAGTAATCCTTTAAGCGCTTGACGCAATAATCCTTTTTCCCGGTTTCCATACATTTTTATATCCCAGGGAATATTCCAAACATATTGAACGAGACGATGATCACAGTATGGAACTCTGACTTCCAGGCCTGATGCCATGCTCATGCGGTCCTTGCGCTCTAATAGAGTAGCCATGAACCAGTAGATGTTCAAATAAAACATTTCCCGCCTTTTGGCGTCTAAAGGAGCTTCTCCAGGAAGACGAGGGACTTCGAGAATAGTATTGTTATACCTCATGGAAGCGTACTCGCTAAGGTTCAACACCGAATTAACTTCTGATGATAAAATATTGCAGCGTTCATTTACATATCGGGACCAAGGGAAGGTCTGAGCGTTTAAGAGTTCTTCCTTGTGGAACCATGGGTAACCTCCAAAGATTTCATCAGCGCATTCCCCTGATAGCGCGACAGTCGCTTCTTTCTTTATCTCTTTGCAAAACAGCCACAGAGAGGAGTCTATATCAGCCATTCCAGGTAGATCTCTTGCCAAAACCGCGTCTTTTAAGGCTTCCGCAAGTTTATCATTGTCAACTGTAATATAATGATGTTGGGTGTTGAACTCTTCGGACATACGTTTAACCCAATATGGGTCAGAATCAGGTTGAAAGTCATTCGCTTTGAAGAATTTGTCATTACCGACATAGTCAATTGAGTATGTATGAAGTTGTCTGTTTTGTGAAGCCATAAATGCTTTAGCTGCTATGGCCGATATTGCGCTTGAATCAAGTCCGCCGGACAGAAACGTGCAAACAGGCACATCAGCGACTAATTGGCGCGTTATCGCGTCATAAACAAGTTCTCTTACTTTGGATAAAGTGTCCTCAATGCTGTCCTGGTGTTCGAAGCTTTCTAAAGCCCAATATTTTCTGACTATAGTTCCGTTTGAATTATGAAAAATGCTGTGGGCAGGTTTTACTTCATAAACGCCTTTGAATACTCCATGACCTGGGGTTCGCGCCGGACCAAGGGCAAAAATTTCTGACAGCCCATCTTTGTCAATTTCGGGTTTTATAAGGTCGTTTGCCAGCAGAACTTTTAGTTCAGAGCCAAATATAAGGGAATTGCCTCTTTGAGCATAAAATAATGGCTTGACGCCAAACCTGTCTCTAGCTAAAAAAAGGCTTTGGGATTCCTCATCCCATACGCCAAAAGCGTAAATTCCATTTAAATGTTCTACACAGTCAGGTCCCCATTCGATATATGATACTAACAGAACTTCTGTATCTGAATTGCTGTAAAACTTATGTCCCCTCAGCTCTAATTCTTTTCTTAAATCAAGAGTGTTATATAATTCTCCATTATATGTAATAATGAATTGGTGACCTTCACGAGTTCTTACCATAGGCTGACTGCCGCCAGCCGGATCTACAACAACAAGCCGCCTGTGGCCAATTAACGCATGATTGGATATCCATTTTCCCAAATCATCCGGTCCTCTCTGTGAAAGTTTGGCGGTCATCCTATCCAATATTTCTTCATATTGATTTATATCATCTTTTAAATTTACCCACCCGGCAATTCCGCACATCTATAATCACTCCCAACTATACAATTAACAAAAAAATGTAAATAATTAAGGTTCCATTTCTATTGTAATATATGATAATTTATTAGTTTTGTGAATAATATTGCAGTGCAATTTGTTCGTATAGTAAAAACTATAAAGGTACAAGCAAGTTCGCTTTAATAAGCGCTTTGTTGATGTTTATTGCAAAATATATACCTTGATTCATAAGTTGAGAAAAGTTCAGCTTTGATAGAAAAATGCAGACCTATTAACTGCATTTTAATAAAAAATCTTTTTCGTAACTTATAGGAGGATGTGAAAAACATAGCGGTTCTTTTTTGAGGGCCGCTTATAGTAAGCTATACGCGGTGTAGCAAAATTTATAGAACCGCTTTCTTCACATCCTCCTATATAGTTGTTAATTAATAAAAACTAAAGCTTTAAAAAAACAGTCCCTTTTTTGAAAGCTATAGATAATGGCTAAATCAGGGAAGTACAATATTATGGAGCAATTCAACTCCATTTTGTACTGATAAACACAGTTTTTAGGATTACAATGCATTTAATACACAGATCACCTATTATTTATGAGTTTTACTAATTCACCGACATTACTGCTAATTATTTGAATGTTACCATTTATTCCTGCTACATCCTTTTTCTGAGTCTCTACAGTAGCGCTGACTTCTTCTGCCGTTGCTGAAAGTTCTTCTGCAATAGTAGATATAGTTGTCACTTTCTCCATGACATCTTCCTTTTGGTGAACAATAGACTTGGCATCATTGCCCATTTCATTCAATTTCTGATTGGTGGTAGTAAGAAAATCTATTGTTGTCATTATTGTTCTTTGTGTTTCTTCAACAATAGTATTGGTTTCTTCTGATTGAGCATTAATTGATTTATTAATATTTTTAGCATCTTCGATTTGAGTATTTAAGTCTTTTATCATACTATTTATCCCGTTAGCTGCTAATTGGGTTTGATCCGATAATTTACGAATTTCTTCAGCAACAACAGCAAAGCCTTTACCAGCCTCTCCAGCCCTTGCACTTTCAATGGATGCGTTTAATGCCAATAAATTCGTTTGACTTGCTATGTTATTAATGGTATCAATCGAACCTATGACTTTCTCAAAATCATTAGCTATACGTATTATAATTTGTGAAACATTCTTGTTCAATTCCAGAGATTTACTGAGTGTCTTTGATAATTGATCGTTTACCTCTTTACTCACTTTGTTCTCTTCACTTCTAATGCTTACTTCAGAAGCTAGTTCCGTCAACTTTTCAATAATACTATCAGTATTCTTAGAAAGTGAAGATAGTACTTCAACTCCATCTTGCAAGCTTTTTGCTTCCTCTGATACTCCGATAGCAATATGTTCTGTGGCTTGTGAAGTATAATTGTTTACATTCTCTAATGACGATGAACCATTATTTAACTCATCTATTTGACTAGATATTTCTTTCGTGGAAATTTTAATAGTGTTAATTAATTCTTCTTGTACTTTCATAGCCACATTCATATTATCAAGAGTTTGAGTCAGTCCTTTTGTAATATTATTGAAGGCCTTTCTAAGAAAATAAGCAAAAACAACAACTACTATTAGACTAAAATAACTGCCCGAGAGTTGCTTTAGCATATTGACATTAATAATAGTTATTAAACATGCTGCAAGACCAATTAGATTAATAGCTAAAAATTCACCTAAGGTTATTGCAAAAACACTAACAAGTACGATTACGTATGTAATCCATGCATACGCTTCAGTCCTGCCAGATAAAATAACTGCAAAATAAATGAAAACAACAAAATAAATATTTATTCTTAATCTATTTACGAGCTTCATGTGAAATCGATTCTCAAATTTAGCAAAAACTGCGAAAGAAACAATGATAAAAGTAAATATCATTGTTGTTGGATTAGTAATGAATGTTTTAAATCCTTCACTAACCCCCATCGTTGTAATCAAGCCCAATAAAACTGTAAAAACATCTCCTAACAGTAAAATTAATGTTCCAACTTTAAATGCTCCAAAAATTTTTTCATAGATTGAATCTTTCATTGTTATATCCATTATTACTTGCTCCTTTATCGTCATATTTTGTTCAAATGCATACTTTAAATAAAAATTTCCAATGAATCTCCATTCCGCAAGAACAAATACAAATTACACTCCCTTTATTTCTTGTTATGGATACTTCTGAGAAATACGTATTAGAAGAATATCAATTGTAACAACTAGAAGGAACATCAAATCTAGCCATAATACCGAGCGTTGTTAGGATTAAAATGCAAAAGAGCAATCCCATGCATAAGAAAGTTCAATTATTTTCAAAACACTTCAATATTCTTTTGAAACTCATGAGAAATCTATGACTTTTTTAAGTAGATCCGATATAACGGAATAAGCAAAGCCAATGTTAATAATTCGACATATCGTCTCATAATCCTTCTTTTAAATTGATATCTTCC
>JAUZPS010000010.1 GCA_030705945.1 Bacillota bacterium | reverse complement strand
GATCCAGCATATATTTTCCGTTTTGATAAAAATATAGTTTTACAGCTTTAGGGAGTCTATAAGAAATCACCTTATCAACGCTATTTAAAACCTCATCAAACCCAAGACTTTCATCTTTGGCCTTATTAATAAGAAACTCAGTCTTTGATAAAATTTCTGACTTATTAATATTATCAATTATATCTAGCGCTTCTAAAAAGTTTTGCAATTTAACTAAAGAAATGTTTTCAGGATTTAAAACGCACAACAATACGTCACAAGCTTTTAAGACAGATATCATCCTTTTTTCTAAAAAGCAAGGCATATCAATAAATATAACATCATACTGGCGCATTTCTTTCATCTTTGCAATAAGCTCCGAATATTCATCAGGTTCGATATCTAAAAGCTCAAGATGATTTTTAGGAGGGGCAAAATAATGGATGCCTGTAGATTTATCAATCATTCTGATACCTTCGATTTTTAGCGAAAAACTTTTATTTTTGGATTTTAGATAATAAAAAACATGGGATAAGTTAAACTGTCCGTCAGTTTCAAATAAGAGCGGAGTCGACGCTGACCCCTCTAAATTCAAGTAGAAAGCCTTCTTACCTCGTTGGACGCTTTTCAACGAACAACCATAGGCTACACTTGTTTTCCCACTTCCGCCGTTGGGTGAGAATACTGCAACTACCTTTGTTGTTTTTTCTCCGTTTGTTAATATTATCTCACAGTTTTTATCAGAATATAAGTTTAAAATATTTTTTGCCAAATTTTCTCCCAACTGGTATTTATATATTATATCACAGCCTTTAAAATCTTTCTCAAGTCTACCGGAAGATAATATAGCCAGAAGAGATATATTCCTTTTATCCAAATTCTCATAATAAAGATCAGGAGAAACCAATAATATGTCCAATTTCTCATTTGATCCCTCAATATAATTTATGAGACTTATTTTATCGGTAAAACTTAATATTTTAAATCTTGTTAAATACTTTTCTGTTAAAAAACCAACTACACCATTTAGATATTCTTCATCATTATCCGCAATAATAAGGCTTAACTTGGACATATAATCACCTTCTTAACTTTATGGCGCTTATAAATATTAGGGCATTTTTTAAAAAATTCTTCTTGAAGTTTCGTATGATAAAAACACATTTAATTGAGTTTTTGAAACGACCAATTGCTAAGTTTTTTTGATACTACCTTATTTGAAATGTATAACTTTAGAAGACTATTAGATAAGAAAAAAATATGTATATTATTATATTCTATATAAACCTTTGTATTCCTTCTTAAATTTTAAAAAAATTTGGTAATCGAAATAATTAATTATAATATATTTCAATATTTTCTTATAGCTATTTTTCCCATTGAAGTATTCAGCTGAAGTTTTCCAGCTCCAGGCGCTTCTTTGAATTCATTTATCTCAACATCGCCGATATTTTCAAAGTTTAATTTTGAATCAGAGGGTAAAAGTAACTCGATATTACCCATTCCGGTTTCAAAATGACTGCTTCCTTCATTATAAAACTCTGCTTTAATATTTACATTGCCTTCTCCGATTTTAATATAGGAGTCTTTATAAATTCTGCCTCCATTGATTCTGATGTTTCCCATATCCGCTATGAATTTAAGCTTTCCTTCAAAGCTGCTTATATCAACATTAACCATTTTTAATTCTGTTTTTAAAGCGCATTTTACATTGTCCAATATTTTTATTGTACCCGTATTTAACTTTAAACTTACGCTGTCCATGACTTTAGGAACGAATATTTTGACGTCTACGGTTTTATCAGCAACCCCTTTGATATTGCCCTTGTAACTTGATTTAAATGAGACTTTGTTATCTGTGTCAGATGTTTCTACTGAAAAATCATTTAGCTTTTTTTCTAACTCAGACTTTTCCCCTATACCCCTTATTTTCTTTGTAATCTCAAATTTTATCTCATCATAATCCTGGCAATATACTTCAACATTGCTAAAATCGCTCTCAAATACAAGACTTGAGAAGCCTTTAACCGCATAAGCTTTTTTGCTGTAGGAAACCACCTCTTTTTTGGGACCAAGGTCAATACTGTTTTCTGTTCCACAACCCACAAGTAAAAAGAATAATATAGTAATGAAAAAATATTTACAAATTTGTCTCACAACAAACCTCCGTTTTATTGTTTTCAAATATCCTAAAGATACGCTAAAAAAATATCAATCTGATTTTAAATAATAATATATTTAGTTATTATTTTCAATTATTTCCCTTATAATGTAAAAATAATCATTAGTAAAGATCCAATATTAAAATCATTGAAAAAAATAAAAACATGCCATATTTTCAGCATGTTTCATAGAATAATTTTATTCTAACCTCTAGAGCAAAATAACGTTAAAACCGTTCATTATTTTGCTCTTCTGAATGTAAGATTAATAATGATTTTAATAAAATTGACAATCATGACTTTATTTACATATTTTTACATCCATATATGAAAACTCAATTTCTTTTTTCATTTCATCAAACTTTTTGTCGAGCAATTCCACAAAAACCTTAACAACCTTTTCATCAAACTGAGTTCCCGCGCCTACTATCAACTGCTTCTTAGCTTCATCAATACCTAGTTTTGTTCTGTATAATCTATCCGAGGTCATTGCGTCATACGCGTCAGCAACAGAAAGTATTCTGGCAAACATAGGAATTTCATCACCCTTCAGTCCCTCAGGATATCCCTTCCCGTCAATTCTTTCATGATGATATTTAACGAGGGGAACCACATCTTTAAACATTGAAACAGCTGACAAAATATGAGCTCCCTTTAAAGGATGCTTTTTTATTTCCTGGTATTCTCTTTCATCGAGTTTATCAGTTTTTAATAATATGTCATCAGTTGTTCCGATTTTTCCAACGTCATGAAATATTCCCGCAACATTCAATATATCTAATTCGCCGCTGCTGAGTTTAAAAATTTCTCCGATTTTCCTTGCATAATAGCCTACCCGCTCAGAGTGCCCCCTTGTATAAACATCCTTTGCGTCTACAGCAAGCCTTAACACCTCTACAGTATCCATATAACGTTCTTTTAACTCATCATAAGTCTTAATCAATTCTTCATTTTTTATACTTATAAGTGAATGGAGAAAAGCGTTATTTAAAGCTGCCGACGCTTGATTTACAAATATCTCCAGAAGTTTTGTCATGTCGTGATAGTTTAAGCATTCAAGGTATAGTACACCCATTGATTCATGGTATTCATTCATTAATGGAAGTATTATTCCATTATCAAAGCACACGACTTTTTTATCCATCCTCGATTCGCCAATACTTTCCATTAATTGAGGACTCAGATTATTAGTGAATTCTTCAATACTGCATAAATAAATGCCTACGCCTTTATAAATACTGTTATGTTTATTAGCGCTGCTATTAGCCGTATCATTTGATATATCATCTATAAGTATAAAGCTATTGACGCTATTGGTAAGACTCATAATTTCGTTTAGTATATCATCTAGAATCCTGCCAATCGGCTGCAAATGATATATTTTAGGGATAGAACTCAATATTTTGTTCAGACCATCTGTAAATTTGGAAATAACACGTTTCTGAGAAATTGTTTTAACTGCCGATTCGATGAGCAGAATCAACTGATCAAACCTATCGTTCTTTTCGCAATAGCCCTGAATCTCTAGAGCCTTTATTGTTTCTATTGGGGGAGCTAAATCCTTATGACCTGTAAGAATAAGAATGTATAAATCATTATTAAACTCTCTTATTTTGCTTACAACCTCGTCGCCGTGAATTGAATTCATCAAAAAGTCCAGGATTAGGATATCAAAAGTTTCTATGCGTAGATATTCAACAGCCTCAAGGGGATCAGTAAACCCTTTGGTTTCATAGCCTGCTTTCGAAAGAACAATAGACAATGAATCCACTATACCAATCTCATCGTCTATTACCATTATTCTATATCCTTTAGACTTTATCTGCGAATTTTTTCTCATAGCAATTCCCTCCACAAAAAAACAAATAGCAGTTAAATAACAAATCATAATCAATTCATTAATATTAAAAGCGATTAATCTTCTACATTTGCCTATCACAAAATATCGTTAAAGCGTTCGTTATTTTGCTCTGTCAAATGTAAGATTAATTGCGCTTTTAATTTATATGAGTCTAAACGTATAAATCATAAAACTTTCATAAATCTATAGAAATGCAAATTAGAAATCTTCACATAAGGTAGTATCAAAAAAATAACTGGTCAACTGGTCGTTTCAAAAACTTGATATAATGGGTCTTCGTCGTATAAACTTGAACAAGGAATTTTTTGAAACGCCCTAAGGCAGTATCGAGAAGAAAACTTGCATACTTGACGTTTCAAAAACTTGGTCTAATGGTTTTCACCATACAAAGCTTGAACGAAGAATTTTGGAAAACGCCCTACATGCAATCTGTTTAAATTTTATACTTTAATATAAATCGGCAAACTTAATGAATTTCATAACATCTTTTTTATAAAAACTTTATATACTTATATAAATTTGTTCATGTATTAATATATATTTCATAACGATATTCAATTAGGAGTATCAAAAAAAACAGAATTAATATTTATTTTAATTTTTCCAGTTCTTCTTTCGTTAAATGCCTCCATTGACCTTCTTTTAGTTCTCCAAGGCTTAAATCACCGATAGCTACTCTTTTAAGTTCAAGGACAGGATGTCCTATAGCATCGCACATTTTTCTTACCTGCCTGTTTTTACCTTCATGTATTATTATTTCTACCTTAGCTTTATTGGTGTATTTATTAATAATTCTTATCTTGGCGGGTGATGTTATATAATCCTCTATCATCAACCCATTTTTAAAGCTTGTCAATTGTTTCTCGTCAGGAATCCCCTCTATCAATGCAATATAAACCTTTTTCATTTCATGTTTAGGGTGAGTCATTTTATAAGTAAAGTCCCCGTCATTTGTTAGCAGTATAAGACCAGAAGTATCATAATCCAACCTTCCAACAGGGTAAATTCTCTCATTAACATCAACAAGATCAACTACACTTTTTCTTGAAAACTGATCCTTTGATGTGGAGACATAACCTGCAGGTTTATTTAACATGACATATATTTTATTCGAGCCAATATGTAATACACTGTCATTAACCTCTACTATATCTCCTTCTTTTACCTTAAAACCCATATGATTTATTATAACACCATTAACTTTTACAATTCCTCTATTAATTAATTCTTCAGATTTTCGTCTTGATGCTATCCCCGCGTCTGCCAAATATTTCTGCAGCCTTATCTCTTCCATTTTGTCCACCCGTATGCCTTTTGATAACAGTATCTTTTTGAATATGTTTAATACATATTATTAATAACAATCCCTTTATTATATATTTTATTATAATTGATATATTAACAAAGGTTACTATCTATGTTATCATATTGTTAATTATTAAATTAAAATCATTATTAATCTTACATTTGACATAATTAAAATGCAAGGCTTTAATGATAATTATTAATTTTATTTTGTTATATAAAATTATCATTCTATAGATATATTTAGGGCGTTTCAAAAAATTCCTTGTTCAAGTTTATATGACTAAAACCCAGTATATCAAGTTTTTGAAACGACCAGTTTTCTTTTTGATACTACCTTAAATGATTTATAATTTATCGATTATTGAATATTATATTAAAATCAATTAGTCTATTACATTTGCGAGGTTATTTAAATTATGGATGTTTTAAAATACTGCCTGTCTAAAAAAGGAGCCTACGAAGATTATCCTTTTGGCCCTGAACCCGTTACAATAAAAATCGGTTCAAAAATGTTTGCGCTTATATCAAATCGCTCTGACAAGCTATATTTATCGTTAAAATGCGATCCCTTTATGGCTCAAAGTTTAAGAGAGCAATATTCCAATATTTCTCCAGGTTATCATTTAAACAAACAGCATTGGAATACAATTATAGTGGATGAATCAATACCTGAACATGAAGTTATCTGGATGATAGATCACTCTTATGAGTTGGTTTTCAAATCCTTATCAAAGACTGAAAAAGAAAGAATTGTTTAAGGTCGTTTCAAAAAATTCCTTAATTAATGGCTTCGCTTGTGAATGTCCACTATTTCAATAAACCGCGCTAAATATTTATACTTTTACACTATTAGCTTTATGTATTTATCAAAGCATTGAATTTAGCGCAATTTATGAATCTGTAAACACACACTGTTCAAAAAAATTCATGTTACAAACATTCAGGATTCCTCTTTTTCAGTAATAATTGTTACTTTTTTAGGAGCGCCATTACCTTCATCTTTTTTTGTATTCTTTTTATCTTCCATTCTTTTCTTTATTACTTCACTGGTCTTATCAAAAAGTTCCGGAATCAGATCCAGCACTTTATCAATTGATGTATTAACATTGACAGGCAATAACTTTATCTGGTCATTTCCAACAACCATAAATCCCACTGGACTTATGCTCACACCAGCGCCGCTGCCACCTGCAAATGGAAGTTTTGTAGTAGTCTGGCTTTCTTCATCTTCGTCGCTTTTCCCGCCTTCATGGCAACAGGTATTATATTCCCCGCCGCCTGAAGCAAATCCAAAAGATACCTTTGATATCGGAATAATTACTGTTCCATCTGGCGCTTGAACTGCATCCCCAACAATTGTATTTACATCTACCATTTCTTTTATGCTATTCATAGCAGTAGTCATAAGACCCTGAATTGGATGTTCCTCCATTTAAGCCACCGCCTTCCAACAATTTTATATAAAAGTATAAAACCCACCTTTATAATATGTACTAGTTTAACATTAAATATACATAGAATACTTGCCTCAAATATTTCCCTGGAAAAATTTGTTTTTATGTTGATGTTATTTTTATTAATTGTAAACGCATTAGACAGATGAGCGAATATTATACCCGTAATCATCCATGCAATTCCTGAAAGAATTCCTGTCAAAGCAGCGTCTTCGGTACCAATTGTCATATTGACTCTGAAGTCTTTTAACGAAATCTTTGATCTTAAGCTCCTTATTGCAACAGCTATAAAATAGCTTAGTTTATCATACTTAATTTTGAAATAATCATACCTGTCCATTAGTTCGCTAAACTTATCAGAGGCGCTAACCTTTTTACTTGTTTCTTTCTTTAAATCTATGGTTTCTTCATCTATAGCAGTAGTTTTTGAACCTGATTTTGAATCTTTTGAGGCTGCTTTTTTTGTTTCAACAGACTCTTTTTTATTCTTTTTATTCTCTTCGTTCCCTTTTTTCTCTTTCTTAGCCTTTTTAGCCTTAAAAAATTTAAACCCGTTTTTTCTAATTCCCATCAAAGGAATCTCATATTTATAGTGTACAAGTCCTTTTAAAGCTGAAACTGAAAAAAGGACATGATCATCCCACCCATTTCTGATATATTCTATAGTAAGTTGGATATTAATCAAAAATATTAATATAGAAATAGTAATTAATAATAAAAAAATAACTAGATAAAGCATATCTCACCTCATCTAGTTATTTTTCCCTTATATTTTGTAAATTATTACTTTCATATTTTTATTTTTCTGGCTCATCGATTTCCTGAATTTCATCCATTTCAAGCCTCGGAAGATCTGTAAGGGATCGGAAGCCAAAACTTCTTAAAAATTCTTCAGTTGTCTCATAAAGAACCGGTCTGCCTGGAGCATCCAATCTTCCAGCTTCCTTTATTAGATTTCTGTCTATAAGCTTTGAAATGGCGCTGTCGGAATTCACACCTCTTATTTGTTCAACTTTTGCTCTGGTTATAGGCTGATTATAGGCTACAATTGACAGCGTCTCAAAGGCTGCAGTTGATAATCCCTGCTTATGCCTTGGCTCAAACAACTTTTTTATATATTCATTATGCTCAAATCTGGTGCAAAACTGGTACTTCCCATTTAACTCCCTCATCATAATTCCGCGTTTTGAGTTCTGATAACTTATTATCATATTATTAAGAATTATTTTAACTGCTTTTTTATCTATCTCAAGTATTTCAGATATTCTATCCAAAGAAAGGGGGTCTCCAGCCGCAAAAAGCAAACCTTCTACTATAGACTCTATTTCTTTTACCTCCATAATAACCTCCGGATTTAAATATACTTAACAGCTATATTTATCAATTAAGATAGTATCAAAAAAACTTAGCAACTGGTCGTTTCAAAAACTTGATATGATGGGTTTTAGTCATATAAACTTGAACAAGGAATTTTTTGAAACGCCCTAATTTAATTGTCAACAGCAACTTTGTCTTCATCTAATACCATGCTTTCACCTTCACAGCGGTGTATTATAATATCAGAAAACTGCTTTTGCTGCTCAAGTTTGACTTTTTTAAGCTTTGAAAGTTCCAAAATGGCAAGAAAGCCCGTTACAACTTCTGTTCTTGTCCTTGTTTTTAATGAAAAAATATCAGTAAAAATAACCTGCGTCTTTTTAAAAAGCTGTAGAAGAACCTCCCTCATTTTGCCTTTCAGGGATACCTTTTCATGTTGAATAATAGTTGCCATTTTATTAACAGTATTATTCATTTTTTTTCTGTTTTTTTCTAGCAGCTTAATATAAACCGTTCTGATTTCTTCAGGCGATAGCTCTAACAATTCCTCTTCACATTCAAATTCCATAACCTCAGGCAGTTTATAATATACTTTATCCCATTGTTCTTCCATAAGTCGCAGTTCAACTGAAAAGTCTTTATATTTCTTATATTCAATAAGCTTTAATACAAGTTCTTCTCTAGGATCGATTTCCTCTGCGTTTTTCTCTTTCTTTTCCGGAAGAAGCAGTTTTGATTTTATATGAAGAAGAGTAGCCGCCATTACCAGAAATTCACTGGCAATTTCCAAGTCTAATTCCTTCATCGCAAACAGATATTCCATATATTGATCTGTAATCTCATTTATGGGTATATCATAAATATTAACCTGATTCTTTTCAATCAAATGAAACAAAAGGTCAAATGGTCCCTCAAAATTTTGAATTTTAATTGTACAGGCATTGGTTAACGCGCTCTCCACAAAATTCAACCCCACATCTTGAATTATTTATTTTCTATAATTTCTCTCTATTTACATATATTAAAATAAATTATAATCTATTTTCATTGCGCTTTTTACTTCTTCCATCGTCTGTCTCGCAATTTTTGTCGCGTTTTCGTTTCCTTGCTGCAATACTTCATTTACATATTCAGGTTTATTTAATATCTCCTGTCTTCTTTCATAAATAGGCGTCATGTATGTCAACATCTTATCAGCCAGATTCCGCTTGCACTGAACACAACCGATCTTACCGCCTCTGCATTGATTTTCAATTTCAGTAACTTCTTCTTCATTAAATACCTTATGAAAGGCATAAACAGCGCATACCTCAGGATGTCCTGGATCATCCTTCCTGATTCTCTGAGGATCAGTTATCATTGTTAAAACTTTCTTTTTAATATCTTCCGGGCTATCTGATAAAGCGATTGTATTGTTATAGCTTTTGCTCATTTTTCTTCCGTCGAGTCCCGGCAAAACCTTTGCTTTTGTAAGCATAGGCTGAGGTTCTGTAAAAACTTCCTTATACAGAAAATTAAATCTCCTTGCAATCTCTCTTGTTAACTCAAGGTGTGGAAGTTGATCTTCTCCAACAGGCACGAAATTGGCTTTATATACCAATATATCGGCAGCCTGCAAACAGGGGTATCCTAAAAATCCATAAGTTGTTATATTTTTATCTGTCATCTGAGCAAGTTGATCTTTATAAGTCGGACATCTAAAAAGCCAGGGTAAAGGTGTAATCATTGAAAACAGCAAGTGCAGCTCAGCATGTTCTTTAATGCTTGACTGCAAGAAAATATTGCATTTATCTGGGTCAAGTCCCGCGCTTAAGAAATCAATAACTAGATTGCTTATATTGCTTTTTGTATCTGAAGTGTTTTCATAGCCAGTTGTCAAAGCATGCCAATCAGCTACAAAAAAATAACAGTCATAATCATTCTGGAGTTTAACCCAATTCTCTAGGGCTCCGAAGTAATTTCCCAAATGCAAAGCCCCTGTAGGCCTTATACCGCTCAATATCTTTCCTTTTTTCATTTTTTTCACTCTCCGTTTTCTTTTGCTCTTTATATCTTAGCATAATAGAAGCAATATTTACAATTATAAGTTTTTCATATAATTTTTAATATAAATTAAATTGCGAAAAAGATTTTCGTAAGCAAAGAAGTTAAGTCTTCATTTGCTACAATAATTTTGAATTTATCAAGATTTATTAATCAAGGTATTTGTGTTTCGTGATTTCAAAAGTTAATATTATATTAAATGTTTATCAGAAACATATAGATAAAAAGCAATTAATCTTTTACATTTGCCTATCGCAAAATAACGTTAAAGCGTTCGTTATTTTGCTCCGTCAAATGTAAGATTAATAGTGCTTTTTATATAGATATCACGTTATAAAGTTCTTATATCAGTGATAATTATATAATTATCATAAATTTATAACCTAGACATTTAATCTTGTTACTGATAGAATTATTAGTATTGTTTGTATATATTTAGGGATTATAATGTTGGTAAAATGTTTTAATTAGGAGATTAATTAAAGTAGAAAATTTCATAACTATGTTTAAGGGCGTTTCAAAAAATTCATTTATAAAGTTTTTGAAACGCGCAATTGACCAGTTATTTTTTTGATACTGCCTCATTAAATAATTTTGATCCCAAAATACAAAATCGAATTTAAATAAAAAAATAATATTTAAGGAGCATACATATGTTACTTGGAAGATCATTTGAAGATATATTATTATCTATACCCGGAATTCTTATCGCGTTAGTTTTTAATGGTTTCGCTCAAGCTTATATGGCAGACAAACTCGGAGACAGAACACCGAGATTGAATGGTAAGCTTAGTATTAGCCCAAAGGAGCATGTGGATCCTATTGGATTTATATTTTTTGCAATTGTTGGCTTTGGATGGTCAAAACCTGTAGATATTAATAGAAACAACTTTAAGAACATTCGTATAGACGATTCGCTTGTCACTGCCTCAGGTTTTATCGGTAATTTATTAATGTCAGTTTTATTTGCAATCCTAATTAAACTTACGAATATATCTAATTTAATTGAAATTCTTGGTTCAAATATTGGTAATAACTTAGATACAATCTTACGATATGTAATTTGGTATAATGCAATATTTTTTGTTTTGGGTATTCTGCCCATTCCACCATTTTCTGGCTCAAGAATTCTTGAAAACCTGACTGATATTGATAGATTTGAGTTTTATGCAACACTAAAAAGATATGGGTTTATTGTGTTTATGATACTAGCGATAACTCCGATTCTCTCTATGATTATAACTCCTCCTACAATATTTATATATCAGAGTATCTTAAAAATATTTAACATACCAATAATATAAAATATACATTAAAAAGCCAGATTTTTTCTCTGGCTTTTTAAAATTATTTAATATTTTATTTGCTTTATAAATTTATTCTTCAAAATACACATCCAAATTATTTCATGCTATTTACTATTTTGCTTGAAGCTTTCCATTTAGCCAGCAAATTGTTTATATAAGTACTTTTTGCCTGTTCATCAAGCTGAGGCTTTATTTGATCTTTTACCTCGTCAAACGTAAGCTGTTTGGCTGGTATTTTATCTAAAACCTTTATTATGTGATAACCGTAACTGCTTTTTACAAGATCGCTAATTTCGCCAACTTTTAAAGAAAATGCGGCATCCTCAAATTCCTGAACCATCTCGCCTTTGCCAAAAGTATAAGCATTATCCGGCATATCTTTAGTTCCTGGATCTTCTGTATACTTATTCATCAATTCATCAAAGTCTGCTCCTGCTTTTATGCTGTCTAAGACTTCCTGGGCCTTCTTTTTGACTTCTTCTTTTTTCTCATCAGTATATTCTTGTTGTGTTTGCTGATCCATTGTGCTAAATAAGATATGCTTTGCTTTTACCTTTTCCGGTTCCAAAAATGAAGCTTTATTGTCGTCATAATATTTTTTTAACTCAGCATCGGTAGCTACTACATTCTTTATAAGATCATTTGCATAATTTGAATTCATATAATTTATTTTTAAATCTTGAATAAACTGATAATAAGTAATCTTGCTTTTTGCTAATATACTTCTTATTTGCTCTATACCGCCATTATTGCTTATTATACTGCCGATATTGTCGTTTATCTGCTGATAATCCATATCTTTTAAAGTTGTAAACTCTTTTGAAATATTTTGCTTTACAAGGCTTAAAGATACTATATTATCGAAAACCTGTTGTTTTAATTTTTTTGCTTCAGCCGCAAGATTCTCTTTTGGAGTATTTGCAGCTAAATCTTCGTATTGTCCATTATAAAAATAATCAAAATCAGATTTGTATAAGGGTTGTCCATTTACAGTACCAATAACAGGGTTATCAATTTTAGCGATAGTAATTTGGTTTTTACTTGTCACAAAATCTACTTTTCTATTATAAAGTTCAGCAAAGTACCTGACTGGCACAAATGATTTTCCGAGATATATAAAAGATTCAAGGTATGTGTCAATATTATCAACCTTGATATTATAAATACCTGGCTGAAGTTTTACTAGTTCAACTACGCTTGATTTCTTTATATATTGGGGAACCGACTTCTGAACACTTTTTTTATCTTTTAAGATATTAACTAACTTTTTTGCGCTGTCTACCTTATAGTCCGTATTAAAATAGAAGCACAATTCTGTCAGAGAAGCATATACCCTGCCGTTTACTTTAAAAGTTTTTATGTATACTGGCTTAGAATCAATCAATATAGAAATATTAGTCACTGATCCTATTTCATCTTTAACAGGAGTAGGTGTTGGTGTAGGATCATCAACAGTTGGTGTAACAATGGGATCAATAGGTGAAACTGTTGCATCGCTTGTATATACATCATCTGTAACCGGTGTTTTATATACATCATCCGTTACTGAGCTTGTGTTGTACACATCTTGCGTTACTGTTTTATCTGTTGTGGTAAGCGTTGAAGTCTGATTTGCGGATTCTTGCTGTTTATCGGCGCTGTCCTCTGCATATACATTGACAAACGCTGAGAAGCAAAGTGATGCTATACATAACATACATAGAATTCTTCTCTTCATTTTAATAAACATTCCTTTCGTTGCGTTAATACGCATTTAAATTTTTATATTGATCTTTTATTTTTTATATTGATCTTTAACTTTTATATTTATCTTTAATTATTATTATTTATTAAGATCTTCTGGAATAATATCATTTCTAAGTAAGTCTTCATAGTCTTCTCTTTTAACAATAAGCCTTGACTTTCCTTCATTCACCAGAACAACTGGAGGTCTAGGAATTCTATTGTAGTTGCTTGACATGGAATAGTTGTACGCTCCTGTGGCCAATACAGCTATAATGTCTCCGGCTTTTATAGCAGGCAACGCGATATCTTTTATTAGTATATCTCCTGACTCACAGCACTTACCTGCGATCGTGACTACATCTGTCTTATCGGCGTCAGGCTTATTTACCAGTACAGCGTCATATGGAGACTCATATAGCGCGTATCTTGGGTTGTCTGCCATTCCCCCATCCACCGACACATAAGTCCTTACATTTTTTATTTCCTTAACAGCTCCAACCGTATAGAGGGTGGCTCCAGCAGAAGCGACAATTGATCTTCCGGGTTCCATAACAATAAATGGAAGCTTGATGCCCTTTTCTTTACATACACCCTTTACAACTTTTGAAACGGACTCGATATAACTATCGTACTCAATAGGGTCATGAGACGGTATATACTTGATACCAAAGCCTCCGCCAAGATTGAGTTCCTCAATTTCGATACCTGTTTCTTCTTTTATCCGGCTGATAAACTCTAACATTACCTTTGCAGCCAGTTCGAATGGACCAAGATCGAAAATCTGGGAACCTATATGGCAATGAACACCTACAACCGATACATTCTTTAACTTTGAAGCGTATTTAATTATTTCAAGCGCTTCGCCATTTTCCAAAGCAACGCCAAATTTGGAATCAATCTGACCTGTCTGGACAAAATCATGTGTATGAGCGTCAATGCCGGGTTTTATTCTGAATGAAATATTAGCCTTTTTTCCTTTCTCCCCTGCAATCCTATCAATATTGTTCAATTCTTCAAAATTATCAACAACAAATCTTTTTACGTTTTTATCCAATGCAAGTTTAATTTCATCAATCGTTTTGTTATTTCCATGAAAATAAACTCTGTCCATTGGAAATCCAGCCTTATATGCTGTATAAAGTTCTCCTCCGGATACAACATCAATTCCAAGACCTTCCTGCTCTACTATCTTGTAGATTGCCATTGAGCTAAAAGCCTTACTTGCGTATAGCACCATTCCGCTGCCGTTATAATGCTTGTCCATGGCATTTTTGTATATACGACAATTTTTTCTTATAAGACCTTCGTCCATTACATACAAAGGGGTTCCATATTCTTTTACAAGTTCTACGC
This sequence comes from Bacillota bacterium, assembly GCA_030705945.1. Classification (GTDB taxonomy): domain Bacteria; phylum Bacillota; class Clostridia; order Acetivibrionales; family DSM-2933; genus Pseudobacteroides. The sequence continues at coordinate 10,804 of JAUZPS010000010.1, read as the reverse complement.
AATCGCAGCCGCCAATTTCCAAATGATTTAATTTATTAATATTTATTGCTTCAGATACGAACATATTTTCACCATCCATAATATTAGTTACTAAAATGTTAGCATTTAAAAATGCAGGAGTCAATATTTATCCTGCATTCACTACATTTTAATCTTTATTCATTCTTAGTATATCTTCAAAAAAATCATATGGGCTTCTATGTCTTATCTCCATATTAAATTTTTTCAGGAAGTACATATTTAAATGATAGGTAAAAAGACTTTTCTTCTCGCCAAGGCATTCTTTTCTTTCCATAAATTCTTTTAACGCGCTGAATTCTGATTCTGTTACAGGGTATATATTTTTAAGTTCTGAGATGTTTCCTCCATTTCTATTTGATATAAGTTCATTAGCTGTAACAAGCTTCTCATTTTTTCGATTTTTAATTACAACCGTATTAGCAGCCACATCGCCAATCCGTTTATAATTGTTATTAAAAACAACTACAATGGATCCAATTAAATAAAAAGAAGGGAGAAAATCTACAGTTCTTAATATATTGCGCAAAACTGAATCGAAAAGTGTTATGGACTCTCCGGTTTCTCTGATCACCTTGAGTTTTGCCAGTTTCTTCCCTGGCGACTGGCCATTCATGAACATTTCGAAAAATATAAAATAACCATTGTATATTAAAAAAGTAATGACAACGCCAAGAGCAACAAAATATGATTTAAAGCTTCCAGCTTCTGAAAAAGAAAAACCTAATGCCGATACAATAATAACCATTATAATCATGGCTAAGCATTGTATAGCAAAGTCGATCAGAAACGCTAACAGTCTTGATCCAATTCCAGCAAGTTCGAATTCAATAAAAACGTTTTCCGGAGTTATAACCTCCCTAATTCTCCTCATGATATTCCAAAATACCCTGTCTTATAATGTTGGATTAAAAGCTTCTAATAAAGATTTTGCATTTAAAATGTTTATCATAAAACATATAGATTGTAACATTTTAAATTATTTGTTAAAATTATTACTGTTATTGATAAATATTTATATTATAATTAAGCTTATATAAAAAGAGTTATAGTTTTCTTTTTTGATCTGCTTAACATGATGATTAAAAATTATCAATAATAATATTATAAAACAAAACTAAGGTGTTTTCTATGAAAGAAGAAAAATTTATCAAAGATAATTTTCACATTTGGAATAATCTTGAAAACTCATTAAATATGCTGAAGACAAAAAAGTTCAAAGCCTTTAGTAAACCTGAACTTGAGAGCTTTATTGCTTCATACAGGATTATTTGCGGTCACTTATCCTATAGCCGCACTTATTTTGGCGAATCTAAAACAACGGAATATTTAAACAATTTAGTTTCGGTTGCTCATAGTCATATATATTCTACAAAGACATCCAATTTTAAGAAAATCCTTGATTTTTACTTAAAGGGTTTTCCCAAGTTAATAAAAGAAAACGCGGGATATTTTATCGCATCCACATCACTTTTTGTGATTGGAGTTATTTTTAGTTTTATCCTTACGGTCATAACATCGGACAATGCTCCCGCTTTTATACCTCCTGAACTTATTGAAGGGATAAAAAAGCTTGGAACCTCCAATAATTCATGGGATAGTCCCATAACTTCCACTTTTATTTTTACAAACAACATTAGTGTAGGTCTCAGGGCTTTTGCATTCGGTATTACCCTTGGCATAGGCACAGGATATCTGCTTATTTATAACGGATTTATATTGGGAAGCGCGGCGGGTTTAGCGCTAAATTGCAAAGTCTTTATTAGGTTCTGGTCTATGATACTTCCTCACGGCGTATTAGAACTCTTTTGTATATTTGTATGCGGCGCGGCAGGTCTTATTATTGCCAGATCCATAATAAATCCCGGAGTCTATTCTCGCAAGGATTCCCTCGTAAAGAACGGCAAAACCGCAATTTATCTTGCATGCGGCACAATCCCCTTATTTGTCATAGCAGGTATTATTGAGGGTTATTTTACCCCTTCCCATGTATCTGTTGAAGGTAAATTAATCTTCGCGTTAGCTTCTTTTGTACTCCTTTGCTTCTACCTTGCCACACCATTTATATTCAAGGAACGCAAAAAAGTGTAATAAAAAATGCAGCCCATATTCTAAAGCTGCATCATAGATTTCATAGTCAGATACTTGTTCACTACTTCCATAGATAGTTTGTCTGGAGGAATATCAATTGAAGAAATACCCGCGCTTGAAAATATCCTTTGAACCTTTTCACGCTCTTCAATTTCCTTTTGCGCGGCGCACTTATCATATATGTCCGAACTCTGTTTAATCTCAATATTAGCCATGTCATATACCCTCATATCTTTAATAGTTATAACAAGAGGTATATGATTCTTCCCAGTAGTCTTCAGAGCCTTTACAAGCGCCAGAGCTTCATGGGAATTGAATAAATCAGTAAAAATACATAATAAACTTCTTCTCCGCTGGTATTTGCTCAGGTGAAAAAGCGCGTTGTCATAATCGGCGGTTACGAAATTTTCTTCAACATTATATAGATTTTCTGCAATGTTGCTAAAATGAGCCATACCCTTGCCTGATTTAACAAACCGTTTAACTTCTTTATCAAAAACCAGAAGGCCAATATTATCGCCCTTTTTTCCAGCGATCTCCGCCAAAAGAAAAGCTGAGTTAATCGCGTAATCGAGCTTTTTGATGTAATCAATTTCAGAATTCATTACTCTGCTGGAATCAAGCAAAATATATACCTGTTGGTTTCTTTCGGGTTCATATGTGTTTACAATCAGCTTACTGGATCTTGCGGTAGCCATCCAGTTTACTTTTCTGTAATCATCACCCTCAGTGTATTCCCTCAGGCTTTCAAACTCGGTTCCTATTCCATAAGCCTTCATCTTTTTATTTCCATGAAGCAGTAAACTCTTTTTCAAGGAGGCAAAACTATATCTTTTGAGATCTTTTAAATTGGGATAGACCTTATACTTTCCAATGGTATCAAACTTTCCATATTTCATGCAAAGCTTAAGCGTCCCTCTATACCTTAGATAAATATTACCAAAAGTATATTCTCCCCTTTTTTGCGGAATAACTGTATACGTTCCCGCGTTTTCATAGTGAGGTACGGACTTTATTCTGACAGAGCCATCCATAATTGTCATAAAGGACGGAACCTCATCCCTTGCTTCAATATCCAGTACCCGATCACCTTTGTTACGTATTTTAATTTTAATGATATTTTCTGAGCCCATTGAAAGCTTCTGGTCACATTCACGCTCCACTTCCAATGTATCAACCCCAGGAGTTATATTTATATCTACAATGAGAAATACAATCAATAACAAATTATATATTATAAACATGTAGAACGGTATCCCTAATATCGCTCCTAGAATAATGGGTATTACACCCAAAACTGTCAACCCTGCAAAGGTTTTGCTAAAAGGCATGGTCTTTGCTCCTTATCTATCTTGGCACTTCTACTTTATTGAGAATATTTATTATTGCGTCATCGCTTCTTAGTCCGTCGATACTTGCTTCAGGCTTTAGTATTATCCTGTGTCTTAAAACAGGAACCGCAATCTCCTTTATATCTTCAGGCATAACAAAATTACGTCCCTGCATTGCGGCTATTGTCTTAGCGGCATAAAGAATTGATATTGAAGCTCTAGGGCTTGCTCCTAATACTAGACTTGGAGAATTTCTCGTTGCCCTTACTATTGAAGTTATATAATTAATAATGCCTTCGTTAACTTCAACCTTTAATATCTCCTCCCTGCATTTTTGTATATCCTCAAAATCGCACACAGTATTTATATTAATATCTTCAATATTGTGGCTGTTAAATCCTGATGCGCATTTCTCAAGCATCATGTTTTCAAACTTCTGGGGCATATAATCGACGGTCAGCTTCATCATAAATCTGTCTAGCTGAGCTTCAGGAAGGGGATATGTTCCTTCATATTCAACAGGGTTCTGCGTTGCCACCACAATAAAAGGTTCATTAAGTTTATTGGTCTCGCCATCAATTGTTATCGCTCTCTCTTCCATTGACTCTAAAAGAGCTGCCTGAGTTTTGGGAGGTGTTCTGTTAATTTCATCAGCCAGAAAAATGTTTGTAAATAGAGGGCCTCTTTTGAGGTAAAAACCTCCTAACTTGGAATCATAGATTTTTGTGCCGGTTATATCCGCAGGCATAAGGTCCGGAGTAAACTGGACCCTCTTAAACTCAGCTCTTATTGTTTTTGCCATGACTTTTGCCGCCAGAGTCTTTGCCAAACCAGGAACACCCTCAATGAGAATATGTCCTCCAGATAACAAAACGACCACCATCTGCTCTATAAAACCATATTGTCCTACAACAACCTTTGAAACCTCATCAATTATAGCTTTAGACTTTAGTTGAGTAAAGCCTTCAGCGCCTGTAATATAATTATCTTCCATTATACGATCTCCTCTCTGATCTTCTCTATCCATGTAGCTAAATATATAAATTCCTGCATATTCTTGCTGTCTCTATTAATATAATTCTCACATCTTACAAAACCCGACTTTAAGTCCATGTTTGCAGCGCGCCCATCATTTGACGCAGCGCTTATTAACTCGTCATTTTCCGGCATAGAATCCATGCCAAAGTACTTTGCCAGATCCCTCTTCAACCTTCTGAACATGACGTCTAACACATATGAATTGGCTTTAGATGATTTATATATATTAGAAAGCGCGTATATATTCTCATTCTCCTTGCGTTTTATTATTTCAAATACCGTAACAGGCTTTCCAAACCTTTTGGAAACGGCAAAGTAGAGAACGATAAGCGCAAGTATTATCTGAAAAATAGCAAGTTCTCCGGGAAATCCAATAATATCCCTTATAGTAAGTCCTTCCCCTAAGTTGTGGTAGTACTCATTAAAATAAACTGTTTTAGATCCGATTTTATCAAGAACATCTATAAACGATACAGCCCCATCGCTATCGTTCAAGCCTCCATTTAAAAAACTCTCCAAGCCATAAGAAACAAATATTTTACCTTGACCGACCTTATAAATTGACCAATTCAATGGAGAACTGTCATTTCTCTCTGAGGCGGCATTAAGTTTTTCCTGAAGCTTATTGAAATTGTTGTTGTCATCTCCTATGAGCATTAAAGAATTACCTTTTTCCAACCACATTTTCAGATATTTTATTTCTATATCGTCATAAAGCGTATCAGTGTCTGGTTGTATCACAACCATTGTGACGCCGTCGGGCATAAAGCGAACTGTCTTTTTAAACCTGAGCGCATTGTAGCCCATTTTATCCGCCAACAGATATAAAGCTTTTTCTCCATGGGGAGCCGCACTAAATGAAGTATAGTCATTATATTTTTTGTTGTCCTTTAAGGTCATTACAATTAATCCGATAAAAACGACAAACGCCGCTATCAAAAAGTATATTGCCGCCTTTTTTAAAATCAGCTTTGCTTTCATGCTTGAGCCTCCCCTATAATAGAGGAATATTCTTTATGCCATCTGTCAAACTTTTCTTTATCAATATTCCTGTTTCCATACCAGCATTTATTAAAGATACGTGTAAATTCATTGACTCTGTTGTAATTTATATATTCGTTTTTATACAACTCGTTTAAATATTGTTTGTTAGTTTTTGCTTTGTCAATTTTAATAAACTCCTGCTCATTCAACTTAAGCAGCAAAGCTAAGTACAGGTATCTTAGACCCTGTCTGAAATCGCCTTTTGAATAAAACTCCATAACCTGCTGCATAACTGAATCAGGATCTTTAAGCATCACCAGAAGCTCAGAATCTTCATTTTCTTTAATCTTTCTTTCAGAACGCAGCTTCCTTAAGAGAAAATACGCTCCAACCACTACAATCGCTAACAACAATAAGATACAGAAGAATTGGAAGACGACGCTTGCGCCTGAAGAAATCCCTCTTGGCTTAATTGGTAAGTTAGGTTCAGGGGGATTAATGCGATCCAGCAGTTCTCTGATTTTATCCAAAATATTCTGAATCACATCGGATATTTTTTCAAGAAAAGTTTTTCCGTTTTTGTGAGCCTGAAACTCTTTAGAAGATAATATCTTATTAAGACTGTCATTAACCTTCTGCTTCCTATCCTCAGACATAGCATTAGAAAACGAAGTCAAGCGGCAGTTTATAACAACAAACGCAGCTATAAGGCTGAACTTAAATTTCAAAAACTTAACTATTATTTTTTTTCTAATATATAAGAATTTATGCATTATAAAAATTACCTCTGCTAAATGTAAGATTAATAATAATTTTAATATGGTTTATGAATCAATTGAAATCTTATTTACCGCCCATTAATAAGTTATCAACCTTTAACTCCAGATCCAAGCCTTCATTGCTTATTTTATAATTGATAAAGATCATAGTTGTCAAAGTTGCTATAAATGGATAAAAAACAGCATAGCCTAACTGAACAAATGACGTTGACACAATTTGTATCTGATTATATAATTCCTTATCTAAAAATGAAAGCAGTACTGACAAACCCATCGATAAGAATGGAAAGAAACAATATATGAGGCTTCCTAAAAAAAACGCCAAAAATGATTTCCAGAACATTTTTCTGGAAAGCTCCGCGCTTCTTGATATACCTTCGGTCGCGCCCTTATCTTCAATTGAAATTGCCTGAACTCCAAAGCCAAATCTTATATAAAAAACACCAAGTATAACAAAAGCGCCAAATATGAAGGCGATAAATAAAATAATCATAATTATTGCCATAACCACACTTCCCACATTGCTTAGCCCTTGAGTTGCCGTAACTGTAGTCAATGATGAAAAGGCAAAAACCAATAAAAGTATGTAAAAAACTGCAACTGCCGCCATAATTGCGCCTGTCATAATCAAATAAAACAATAATCTGTATCCCAAAATTTTATGCATTTTCCTGAAACTACCTTTAATAACTTCTTTTACTCCAAGAGTTTTGCCATAAACAACATCATTATATATAAATTTGCTTATTGCAGCCTGCAGAACGCCATTTATCGTCAAGAAATAACACAGATAGAAAAACAATAGACCTACGCTTACAAAGAGATAAGCCATAATAATGGAGAAACTTGAGCCCCTGTCAGCTGTCAGGCTATTAAGATCCTTAGTAAGAAAACCTGATATTATCACATAAATCAATGCAAATGGCACATATAGAATCAAAGTCATAATCGTAAGTTTCTTGAAATTACGTTTATAAACCTCAACCGAGTAATCAACAATATCAACTGCAGACATTTTTACTAATCTATTTTCATTTTCTTTCATTTGAACCTCTTTTCACTTATAATTCATATAATTATGCAATTAACATTTTACTATTTTTTAAATTAAGACTCAATACCATTGAGAAAAAAGTTATAAATTTCTCCGACAAAAAAAGGATGATTTCATTCATCCTTTTAATTTGTTGATTATAAAATTATATTTCATGTATTAAAACTACTTTCTTCCAATGCCGAACCAACCTATAACCATTCTAAAAAACAAACGTACAAATGAGGCTTTCTTTATTTCAGCCTGCGCTACAACATCAGCCTTTCCCACAATTTTTCCATTGGACTCAAAGCTTACCTCTCCTATTTTCTGACCTTGCTTGACAGGCGCTTCAACAAAATCCATCATCTTGACTGAGTGTTTTATTTGATCCTTATTGCCTTTTTGGATAAGCAAGCTTACATCAGACTTTAAAACTCCCTTGACACTCATCCCTACGCCTTTTCTTACCTCTACAGAGCCCATTTCGTCACCTGATTTGCTTATCTGGGATATTTCATAGTTAGCAAAACCATAGTCCAAGAGCTTTTTCGATTCTGAAAACCTTGTATCCATATCTGGCTCGCCTAAGACAACAGCAATTATCTGCATATTATTCCTTTTCGCCGACGCGGAGAGACAATAGCCGGCTTTTGTAGTAAAACCTGTCTTTAAGCCGTTGCATCCATTATATGAGTTAATAAGTTTATTGGTATTATCCAGTGAAAAGCTCCCGTTTCTGAATGTGTCATGCCAGATAGTTGTTATTTCAAGTATCTTTGGATGTTTTTCAATGAGTTCCCTAGACATAATTGCCACATCATTGGCAGAACTATAATGTCCTTCGTCTGTAAGACCATTACAATCTAAAAAGTTAGTGTCGTTCATTCCCAATTCCTTGGCTTTCTGATTCATCAGATCGACAAAAGCTTCTTCGCTTCCGCTTACTTTTTCAGCTAATGCGACAACAGCATCATTTGCAGAATGAATTGCTACAGCCTTTAACATTTCCATAACTGTAAATTCCTCACCAGGCTTTAAATAAACCTGCGACCCCCCCATATTGTAGGAATGGTCTGAAACCTGCACCTTATCTTCATAGGTAATCTTGCCTGAATCAATCGCTTCCATAATTAGCAGCATTGACATTACCTTTGTTACGCTGGCAATAGGAAGCTTTTCGTGGCTGTTTTTTTCCATCATAATATTGCCTGTTCCCGCGTCAATCAATATTGCAGCCTTCGCTTTAAGGTCAAGAGTCTTACTGGAATCAGCTTTTTTTCCCGCAGCCTTCGCGGCATCTTGAGACACGTTATTCTGGGGCGCTGCTACAGCTGGTATTATAGCAGTGTTGGCTACCATTGCTGTAACAAGTAATAAAATAGCAATCGTCTTTTTAATCACTAAAATCCCTCCAGGTTTTTATATTGGTAAATATATATTGAAAGCCAACGATATTGAAAGTCAACAATGAATTTTTTTAAAGCACCCTTATTTCTGAACTATAACAAAAGAATATAGATTTTATAAAATATTTTTATGCATAATAGCGCCAGTATATTCTGGATATACGATAATAACGTTTGATAAGGGCGTTTCAAAAAATTCCTTGTTCAAGTTTATACGACGAAAACCCATTATATCAGTTTTTTGAAACGACCAGTTGACCAGTTATTTTTTTAATACTATCTAAGCGTGATAACCTATTTCAATGATATTATAAATTTTGATTTTGATAAGTTAAAGTGTAATTTGTTCCATTATTAGCATGTCACATTCACCAATATTACCCTACGGCGCAGGTCCCTGGCAATTTTATCAGAACTAAACATTCATACATAACACTCTGACGTCACCTTTTTACTTCAAAGCCATACATTTACATAGCAGCAATATATAAATAGCTTTATTAATAAATTTAATTGGCGAATATTTCATACCTATTTTACGCTGTTCATACATTTATACTTCCAGAATCTACGCTAGCGAGAATCAAAGGCCTTAAAACCGGAGCTGATGCCGTTATTTTAACAGCGCAATTTAAAACTTCAATTGCTTTATTGATACTTTCCTGATTGTCTGTATAAAGTATTGCAATCACTTCGTCTTTACTAACCCTATCGCAAGTTTTTTTCTGAAGCGTAATGCCCGCCGTGTAATCAATTTGACTTTCCTTAGTCTCTCTTCCTGCTCCGAGAATCATTGAAGCGATTCCAAGACTGTCGGTTTTTATCGCTTCAATAAAGCCATCGTTTTTTGCTCGATATTCAAAGACAAACCTTGCTTTTCCAAAAAGCGTATAGTCTTCTATCACTAATGGATTTCCACTTTGTTTTTCAATCAAATCACGGAACTTTTTCAATGCGCTGCCATCATCAATAGCGTTTTTAGCCATGCGCATACACTCCTCATAGTTCCCCTTGCCCGCCTTCTCAAGCATCCTTGCGGAAAGTATAAGGCATAGATTTTCCAGATCATAAGGGCCTTTTCCCTTTAATGTGTCGATTGCTTCGATAACTTCTAAAGAATTACCAACCGAATTTCCTAAAGGGACATCCATATCAGTTATCACCGCATATGTTTTCTTCCCTAATCTCTCACCGATGTCTACCATAATTCTCGCAAGATGCAAAGAATCTTCAACAGTCTTCATAAATGCCCCGCTTCCGGTTTTTACATCCAATACGATGCTGTCAGCGCCAGAGGCGAGTTTTTTGCTCATTATGCTGCTGGCAATAAGTGAAATATTATTAACTGTTGCTGTAACATCCCTCAAAGCGTATATTTTTTTGTCTGCAGGCGCAAGGTTTCCAGTCTGACCAGCTATTGATATACCAATTTCCTTAACATTTGATAAAAACTCTTCTATGCTAAGAGAAGTTTTAAATCCTGGAATAGACTCGAGTTTATCAATGGTCCCTCCTGTATGTCCTAATCCCCTTCCTGACATTTTAGCAACGGGAACGCCACAGGCTGCAACAATCGGTCCTACCACCAGCGTAGTCTTGTCTCCTACTCCTCCTGTGCTGTGCTTATCAACTTTTATCCCTGGAATACTTGACAAATCAACCTTATCTCCGGAATTAGCCATCAGAATTGTCAAATCCGATGTCTCTTTCTCATTTAAACCATTAAGAAATATTGCCATTAAAAGAGCAGACGCCTGATAATCAGGTATATCGCCGCAACAGTAGCCATTTATAAAAAATTGCAGCTCTTCAAAACTTAAAGGAATACCATCCCTCTTTTTTTCAATAATTTCATACATTCTCATTGAGTAATACCCCCCGGTAAAAAAATATAAGCTCACAGCTTATGAATCAATGTATATGTTTTGCAATATAAAAATGGATGTAAAATGTTTATTGCAAAATATAAATAATTAAGGCCGTTTCAAAAAATTCCTTGTTCAAGTTTATATGACGAAAACCCATTATATCAAGTTTTTGAAACGACCAGTTATTTTTTTGATACTATATAAAAAGCAATTAATCTTTTACATTTGCCTATCACAAAATAACGTTAAAGCG
>JAUZPS010000001.1 GCA_030705945.1 Bacillota bacterium | reverse complement strand
GTAAAGAGCGCAATAAAAGCGCCAAGAGAAATAGATATGAACTTGGTAGACGCTCAGCAAGCAAGAAGAGTTTTAGACAGGATAGTTGGTTATAAAATAAGTCCCCTTCTGTGGAAGAAGGTCAAGAAAGGCTTGAGCGCAGGAAGGGTTCAATCTGTCGCGACTAGACTCATAAGTGATAGGGAAGAAGAGATTGAGGGTTTTATTCCTGAAGAATACTGGACAATAGACGCAAAACTCACACAGAATAAAGGCAAAACTGTTTTTAACTCAAAATTTTATGGTAATAAAGATGGAAAAATAGAATTGAATGATGAGAATCAAGTAAACGAAATTGTAAATTCAATTACCGGCAAGAAATATGTAGTTACCAAAGTAAAAAAGAGCGAAAAGAAAAGAACTCCGGCTCCTCCTTTCATTACAAGCACTCTGCAGCAGGAAGCGTCAAGAAAGCTTGGCTTTACTACCAAGAAAACTATGATGGTAGCTCAGCAGCTTTATGAAGGTGTTGAAATAAAGGGTCACGGAGCGATGGGGCTTGTAACATATATTAGAACAGACTCGACGAGAGTATCTGCTGAAGCCCAACAGGAAACGAGAGAGTATATAAAAGAAAAATATGGGGACAAATTTGTGCCTGATGAGCTAAGGGTCTATAAAAACAAATCTGCTTCTCAGGACGCCCATGAGTCGATAAGACCTACTTATATAAGTATGCTGCCTGACGAAATAAAAGAGTCTCTTACAAATGAGCAGTTTAAACTATATAAGCTGATATGGGAAAGATTTACATCAAGCCAGATGTCTTCAGCAATATACGATACTCTAAGCGTAGATATTAATGTAGGTGATTATATTTTTAAATCCACAGGATCCAAAGTAAAATTTGCTGGTTTTATGTCCGTATATATAGAAGGAAATGATGATGAAGGGGAAAGCGCTGAAACCAATATACCGACTTTAGAAGAAGGGGAGGCGCTTGACTTAAAAAGCATAGACCCTAAACAGCATTTTACTCAGCCACCTTCAAGATATACAGAAGCAACCCTTGTTAAAGTATTAGAAGAGAAGGGAATAGGAAGACCTAGTACGTATGCCCCTACTATTACTACTATCCTTGCAAGGGGATATGTTGAGAAAGATAAAAAGTTTTTATTTCCGACTGAGCTTGGAAAAATAGTTACAGAAATAATGAAAAACTATTTTAAAGATATAGTGGATGTTAAATTTACCGCTCAGCTTGAAAGCAAACTCGATGATGTTGAAGATGGTGAAAAAAGGTGGGTAGAAATCATGAAGGAATTCTACTCAGGCTTTGAAAATGTGTTCAATGAGGCTGAAACAAGCATAGGACAGGTAGAAATCCCAGTAGAAGTTACTGATGTAATTTGTGAAAAGTGCGGCAAAAACATGGTAATCAAGATGGGTAGATTCGGTAAATTTTTAGCGTGCCCTGGGTTTCCTGAATGCTGGAATTCAAAACCCATTGTAGAAGAAGCGGGAGTTAATTGTCCTAAATGCGGTGGTAAGGTTGTAATAAGAAAGACCAAAAAAGGCCGTAAATATTTTAGTTGCGAAAATAGAACCGACTGCGGCTTTATGACATGGGATAAACCAACTGATGAAAAATGCCCAAAATGCGATAGCTTCTTGGTTTCGCACGCATCAGGCAAAAAGGAAACTATTAAATGCAGCAAAGAAGGCTGCGACTATGTGAAGAAAAACGATTAGAAAGTTACTTCAAGTTTTTTGCGGATGTTCACGGTTTAGTGAACATGAAAGCAAAATTTACTTGAAGTTGCTTTCTAACGTGAAGAGAAAAACGATTAGAAAGTTACTTCAAGTTTTTTGCAAAAGGAGTTATTAGATGACTGAACATATAAATATAATTGGAGCAGGATTGGCGGGTAGTGAAGCGGCATGGCAGATCGCTAAAAGGGGAATAAAGGTAAGATTGTACGAAATGAAACCAAAGAAATTTTCTCCCGCTCACCATTTAGAATCATTTGCGGAGCTTGTCTGCAGCAATTCCCTCCGTTCTGCTCAGCTTGAAAATGCTGTTGGGCTCATAAAAGAGGAAATGAGATTATTGGATTCCTTGATTATGAAATGCGCGGATAATACAAGCGTACCTGCAGGTGGAGCTTTGGCTGTTGATAGGACAAGGTTTTCACAGATGGTAACAGATATTATAACAAAAACGGAAAATATTGAAATTGTTAATGAGGAAATAAAGTCTCTTCCACAGGAAGGTATTACTGTTGTAGCGACAGGTCCTCTTACTTCGGAAGACTTTTCTAAAAACTTAAGTCAGCTTATTGGAAAAGAGTACTTATACTTTTTTGACGCGGCAGCGCCAATTTTAGAACTTGATTCTATTGATATGTCTAAAGCTTTTAGGGCAGCAAGATACGGACGCGGTTCTGATGACTATATAAATTGTCCTATGAATAAGGAACAGTATGGGCATTTCTGGAACGAATTAATAAATGCTGAAACAGCAGATATCAAGGATTTCGAAAAGGATGCCGTTTTTGAGGGCTGTATGCCTGTGGAAAGCATGGCGGCGCGAGGAATAGACACATTAAGATTCGGTCCTTTAAAGCCTGTGGGGCTTCTTGATCCCAATACAGGAAAGGAGCCGTATGCTGTTATTCAGTTGAGACAGGACAATGCGGAAGGAACATTGTATAATATAGTAGGATTTCAGACACGGCTAAAATGGTCGGAACAAAAGAGAGTGTTTGGATTAATACCGGGACTTGAAAATGCGGAATATTTAAGATATGGAGTTATGCACCGCAATACTTTTATAAATTCGCCAGGAAAACTTGACGCCGCTTACAGAATGATTGATAGAACCGATATGTTTTTTGCGGGACAGATGACTGGGGTAGAGGGATATATGGAATCGACTTCATCAGGCTTAGTAGCCGGTATAAACGCTGCTTTAGCCTTTAAGGGAAAAGAGGCTGTCATCTTTCCAACAAGCACTGCTATAGGAGCGTTAAGTAATTATATATCCAATCCTGCCGTAAAGAATTTTCAACCAATGAATGTTAATTTTGGATTAATGGATGCATTGGATATTAGAATAAGGGATAAAAGAAAGAAAAATTTTGAAATATCGCAAAGGGCTTTGGAGAAAATAAAAGCTATTAAAAATGAGATTAACGGTAGATTTTCTGAGAATTAAGAAATGATTGAAAAGTTACTTCCGGTTCTGAGCGTGTGTTTACTATATATTTTGCAATAAACATTTTACATCCATTTCGATCGAACGACTAATATTAAAGTTAGGTAGTATCAAAAAATAAACTGGTCAACTGGGAGTTTCAAAAATTTGATATAATGGGTCTTCTTCATACAAAAATTGAACAAGGAATTTTTTGAAACTCCCTTATAAAACCGCAGCGAAAGCAGTTACTATAATTGGTTACTATAATTGAATGCGGTTTTTGTTGAATTTTTAAGAATAATGTGTTATCATCTATGTGTATGACTAATATTTAATCTTCTTGGACAATATTACCACATCGCATTTTGACTTTTTGTGAAGGAAAATAAAAAGTTTTGTCGAATAATCAAGTAATCATTTATTTCATTTTTTCTGTTTAAAAAAAATTAGGGTGTAATTATTTGAGTTTAGGATTAGGTACGAACTGTAAAATAACTATCAGTTTGGAGGAAGGTAACCTATGGTTGGAAGGTTATTCAATAATACCAGAGTTCTTGAAAAAGCTATGGATGGTTCATGGCTAAGAAACGAAGCAATTACACAAAATATCGCAAATGTTGATACGCCTAATTATAAAAGAAAAGAGGTTTCTTTTGAAAAAGCTTTGAGTGATGCTATTGATACCAGCAGCTTTAAGGGATTTCGCACGGATAAAAGGCATATTCCCATTGGTGGAAGCTCTTTAGAGAATACTGAGATTAATGTAACTGAGGATAATAGTTCTCTAGATATGCGACTTGATGGCAATAATGTGGATATTGACGCTGAAATGGCTTTGATGGCAAAAAATAATATTACATATGATACCCTGACTCAAAAACTTAATAGCGAATTTAAAAAGCTACGTTCTGTTATAAGCGAAGGGAGAAGATAATAAATGGGATATTTCAGCGCTCTTGATGTAAGCGCCTCGGGCCTTACAGCTCAACGTCTCAGAATGGACACAATTTCTCAGAATATTGCAAACGCTGATACAACGAGGACAGAAAATGGCACTCCATATAGGAGAAAAGTGGTTGTTTTTGAAGAGAAGTCTCCAAGCGCGCCTTTTTCAGATTATTTAAATGCAAGCAACAAGGATAGACTTGTGGGTAGCGGTGTTAGAGTCAGCAATATTGTAGAAGATAAATCTCCGCTGAAAAAAGTCTACAATCCTGGCCATCCGGACGCTGACAAAGATGGTTATGTACAGATGCCTAATGTTGATGTTGCAACGGAAATGATAAACATGATATCTGCAACAAGGTCATATGAAGCTAACGTGACAGCAATCAACACCACTAAGAGTATGGCTGTCAAGGCCCTTGATATTGGACGTTAATATTAATAATACTTTTTACTAAGGGCGTTTCAAAAAATTCCTTGTTCAAGTTTTGTATGATGAAAACCCATTATATCAAGTTTTTGAAACGACTAGTTGACCAGTTTATTTTTTTATATTTATTAAATTAAAATCAATTAATCTTTTACATCTATCTATCGCAAAATACCGTTAAAACCATTCGTTATTTTGCTCTGCTAAATGTAAGATTAATAATGATTTTAATATATTCCATAGGAGGAAGTTATGGCTGTTAATTCTGTAAGCGGTTTTAATGCAATTTCTCCAATAGGTATTGGGAAAAATGATCCCAAAACAAATGATCAAGGTTTAAATTTTGCCGATATGTTAAACAACGCCCTCAATAACGTTAATGATTTACAACTGCAATCAGAGCAGTTGGGAGATGATTTGGCGACAGGAAAGACGGATAATATACATGAAGTTCTAATAGCGACTGAGAAAGCCGACATATCTTTACAACTCACTATGCAAATCAGGAATAAACTAATGGATGCATACAGCGAAATAATGAGGATGCAAATATAGCAATAAACATTTTTGGCTATATTATTCATTGATTTCTTTTTAAGTCAACATAAATTTAAGCATAATCAGATTTTTTGGATACAACCGTAAGTTGCGAAAAAGATTTTACATTAAAAATGCAGTAAATACGTCTGCATTTTGCTATCAAAGCTTAACTTTTCGCAACTTATGAATCAAGGTATATATTTTGCAATATAAAAAATGGATGTAAAATGTTTATTGCGAAATATAAATATAAAAAGCAATTAATCTTTTACATTTGCCTATCGCAAAATAACGTTAAAGCGTTCGTTATTTTGCTCCGTCAAATATAAGATTAATAGTGCTTTTTATATAGTATACAAAATAGGTTTCGATGATATTAGAAAATAATGAATTGATGTTAAGTTATTATGTATACAAATTATACTTGCAAAAAATTGTATATATTAGTATAACATTTTTGATTTCATTAATTTATAGAGATAAATTTATGGAGAGGTAATTTTCACGGAAGAGAAAACTCTGTAAAAGGTGGTGTATTCATGCCTGAATTTATTTCGAGGCTGCAGCAAAAAGCTATTGATTTATGGAAGGTTCTTGATAAATCACAGAAGAGGCGTATATATGTAATTTCTGCTATTTTGATAGCAGTTCTTGCTGTTACTATTGTTTTGGCTACAAAGTCAAACTATGTTCCACTTATAAAAAGTTCTGATTCTAAAGATGTCAGTGATATGACCAAGATACTTCAGGATCAGAACATAAAATTTAAGCTGGATCAAAATTCCGGAACTATCATGATTGATTCTAAAGACAATAACAAAGCCCAGGTTGCTTTAATACAAGGCGGGTTTCCCAAAAGCGGCATGACTTTTGAGGATGCTTTTAGTTCTATTAAAATAAATACAACTGAAAGTGATAAACAGAAGTTATGGCAGCATTATGACGAATCTACGCTGAGCGCAAAACTTAAAATGCTGGCGGATAATATAGAGGATGCAAGCGTCACAATTTCCAAACCTGAGGACACTCCTTTTGTAATTGATGAGAACAATACCCAGAAACCATCGGCAAATGTAATCGTCAAGCCAAAGAGTGAACTTACCCAAAAACAGGTTCAGGGTATTGTTATGATGGTTGCATCTAGTGTTGTTGGGTTGGATCCAAAAGATGTAACAGTCCTTGATAATAATTTGAATATCATGAACAGTCAGAACATGGGTAATTCAATAGATGAAGTAAACAGCCAGTATGATATGAAGCAAAAAACGCAAAAGGCTCTTGAAAACAGTGTTTATAATCTTTTTAACAAGGTTCCTTTAGACAGCTTTGAAAGTATAAGAGCAGTTGTAAATCCAGTTTTAGACTTCGACAAATTGACAAGACAAACAAATGATATTTCAAACGGAACAGGCATGGATGGTCCTGCAGTAATAAGCTCTGAAAAAACGAAGGAAAAACTTACAAATGGAAACACATCGGGGATTCCAGGAACTGATACTAACCCTGGAAGCTCAACAACAACTACATATCCTATAAATTCAAATGGCAACTCAAATTATGATAAAACTACAGAGAAAATTAATAATGATTATAAGAGAACTGTTACAGATGAAGAAAAAGCGCTTGGCGCTGTTAACCTTGAGAAATCTTCAATGACAGTCGCTCTTTATTATGGCAGAAGGGTTAAGGACGATAAAAACCTTACACAGGCTTTTATTGACTCACTCAAAAATGATGTAAGTCGAGCAACTGGAATACCGCTTACAAATATATCGGTAAACAAATACAAGATGGCTCCCGAAACAGTAGAGACAAAATCCTTATCAGATACTATAAAAGAGCTTGTTAACGCTTATGGATTCTTTGCTCTAATCTTACTGCTTATTATTGGATTAATGATAGCTTTGATTCCAAGGAAGAAAAAAGGGGAGCAGAACGAACCACAGGTTGCGACTCCAGAACCGGCTTTGGCCGCTGCTGGAGCAGGAGGATTCGATGTTACTGTTAATGACGAGATGGAACTTCAGGAAATAGATATTGAAGAAAGGTCCGAAGTAAAGAAGCAAATAGAAAAGTTTGTAAAACAAAAACCAGACGCCGTAGCTCAGTTGTTAAGAAACTGGCTTTCAGATGACTGGGAATAGTAAAAAGCAGAATTTAGGGCGTTTCAAAAGATTCCTTGTTCAAGTTTATACGACGAAAACCCATTATATCAGGTTTTTGAAACGACCAGTTATTTTTTTGATACTACCTTAATCATAATTTAAAATAACAACTCAGATAGCAGTTCAAATATAGATGTAGAATATTTGGGGGGGATTTTAGTGGGCCGTAATGCTGGAGCGCCAAAAACGGAATACAATGGGAAAGCTAAAGCGGCTATGCTTTTAATATCTTTAGGACCTGAGAAATCGGCTGAGATATTTAAGCATTTGAAAGAAGAGGAAATTGAGCAGCTTACATTAGAAATAGCTAATATCAGAACCGTATCTCCTGAAGATAAGGAGAGTGTAATGGAGGAATTTTATCAGGTATGTCTGGCGCAGGATTATATTGCTGAAGGCGGTATTAACTACGCTAAGGAAATACTTGAGAAA
Source organism: Bacillota bacterium (assembly GCA_030705945.1). Classification (GTDB taxonomy): domain Bacteria; phylum Bacillota; class Clostridia; order Acetivibrionales; family DSM-2933; genus Pseudobacteroides. The sequence continues at coordinate 29,198 of JAUZPS010000001.1, read as the reverse complement.
GCCCTCGGCACACAGAAAGCTTTGGAAGTAATAAACAAGCTCACTGTTTCACTTCAGGTAAGACCTTTTGACTTTGTAAGAAAGGCGGACGCGTCGCAACTTCTAAACTTTATCCAGAATGAGCATCCTCAAACAATAGCGTTGATTCTTGCTTATCTGAAGCCTCAGCAATCATCGATAGTATTGTCGGCGTTGCCACAGGACAAACAGGCTGATGTTGCTCGAAGGATTGCCACTATGGACAGAACTTCGCCTGAAGTAATCAAGGAAGTGGAAAGAGTATTAGAAAAGAAGCTTTCATCATTGGTTACTGAGGACTTTACAGCCGCAGGCGGCGTCCAGTCTATAGTTGATATATTAAATAATGTCGACAGAGGAACTGAGAAGTATATCATGGAGACGTTAGAAATTGAAGATACGGATCTTGCAGAAGAAATTAAGAAGAGAATGTTTGTATTTGAAGATGTATTGACTCTCGATAACCGTTCAATACAGAGGTTCTTGAGAGAAGTTGATAATAACCAGCTTGCAATTGCCTTAAAAGGCTCCACAGAGGAAGTTCAGAAGCTTATTTTTGGAAATATGTCCAAGCGTCTAGCAGAAATGATAAAAGAAGACATAGACTTTATGGGACCTGTAAGGCTTAAAGATGTTGAAGAGGCTCAGCAGAAGATTGTTAATGTTATAAGAAAGCTTGAGGATGCAGGTGAAATTGTTATTTCGAGAGGCGGAGGAGATGAGATAATTGTATAACAAAGTGTATAAAAATTATCAGATAAATGTGGGACTGCCTTTTCAACTGAATCAAGCATTAAATTTTGAGACGGTTAAACGTATAGATGAAGAATTTGATGATAATGATAAAGTGTTGACAATAAATGAGCCGGAGGATGTAGTGACCCGAGAAGAAATATTGGAAAATGCCCGGGAAGAGGCTGATATGATAATTAAGGAAGCTAAATATGAGGCAGAAAGAATTATATGCGAAGCAGAGAGGTCAGCTAAGGAAAATGCCGCAGCTTTGGAAGAAGAGGCAAAGGTCAAAGGCTTTGAAGAAGGTTATAATATTCTTAAACAACAATATGAGGATTTGATGCAAGAAGCTGAATTTACCAAAGAACATGCAAGGGTTGAATACAAGGAAGTTCTTGAGAGCATTGAATCAGACGCGGTAAATATCGTTCTTGATATATCTAAAAAGGTATTGGGTATGGAAATAAGCTCGAATAAAGAAGTTATATTAGGCTTAATCAGGCAGGCGTTTGAAAAATGTTCAAGTAAAGAAAATGTAATTCTAAAGGTATCCGGTGAAGATTACTGTTTTGTAACTGAAAATAAAGAGCAAATTATAGGATTGGTGGAAGGAATCGGAGAACTTGAAATAAAGAAGGATTTGTCATTAAAAGCTGGAGGCTGCGTTATAGAAACTCCATATGGAACAATTGACGCAAGTTTGCAAACAAAGTTTAATAAGATTGAGGATGCCTTCAGAAGTTTAATTCATGGTAGATAAAAAGCAATTAATCTTTTACATTTGCCTATCACAAAATAACGTTAAAGCGTTCGTTATTTTGCTCCGTCAAATGTAAGATTAATAGTGCTTTTTATATAGATTATCTTAAAGGGGAAGGAATTATTTATGCCTGTAATTGATTTGCAAAGATATGCTCAGTTATTAGATAAATCAGATTACATTGAATATACAGGTAAGGTTTCAAAGGTTGTCGGATTGACAATTGAATCAACGGGACCTGAAGTTAATATTGGAGAGATATGTAAAATATACCCTACAAAAGGTAAAAAAACTATTGATGCTGAAGTAGTAGGGTTTAAAGACAATAAAGTCCTTTTGATGCCTCTTGGAGAGATGAAGGGTATTGGTTCAGGAAATAAAGTTGTAGCTACCGGTGAACTTATGAAGGTAGCTGTTGGAGAAAAGTTAACGGGAAGAATCTTGGATGGAATTGGGAATCCTATAGATGATAAAGGCGCCGTTGAAGGGCAATGTTATTACCCAGTTGAAAACGCGACGCCTCATCCTCTGCAGAGAAAAAGGATTTTGGAACCTTTGTCTCTCGGTATAAAGACAATTGACGGATTGTTGACCATAGGAAAAGGACAAAGGGTTGGGATTTTTGCGGGAAGCGGAGTAGGAAAAAGTACTTTAATTGGTATGATTGCCAGAAATACTAAGGCTGATATAAATGTAATCGCGCTGATCGGTGAGCGTGGAAGAGAAGTTAAGGAATTTATTGAAAAAGACCTAGGCGAAGAAGGGCTTAAACGATCAGTTCTCGTAGTTGCGACATCGGATCAACCCGCGTTGGCAAGACTAAAAGGAGCGCTTGTCGCCACAGCGATTGCAGAATACTATAGGGATCAGGGCAAGGATGTCCTGCTTCTGATGGATTCTCTTACTCGTTTTGCAATGGCGCAGAGAGAAATTGGACTTGCCGTCGGAGAGCCACCTGTATCCCGAGGGTATACACCATCCGTATTTGCTATGATGCCCAAGCTTCTTGAGAGATCAGGGTGCTCTGATAAGGGATCTATCACCGGCTTATACACTGTCCTAGTTGACGGCGACGATTTGATGGAGCCTGTAACGGATACGGCGAGAGGCATTTTGGATGGACATATTGTCCTTTCGAGGGCATTGGCTAATAAGAACCAGTATCCTGCCATTGATGTTTTAGCAAGTATTAGCAGGGTTATGTCAGATGTAGTTACAAAAGAACATAAAAAAGCTGCGGCTGAGATTAAGAAGGTTATGGCTGTTTACAGGGAAGCGGAGGACTTGATTAACATAGGCGCGTATGTTAAGGGAAGTAATGAAAAGATTGATTACGCAATGGATGCAATTGGTAATATAATCGCTTTTATTGAGCAGGGAACCCACGACAAGCTAACTTATGAAGAAACTCAGGAAATGATGTTTAATTTGTTATAGATAACCAAATAAGTTGCGAAAAAGATTTTATATTAAAAATGCAGTTAATATGTCTGTATTTTACTATATAATTTTTTATTATTCTATTAATCAGGTGCTTATATGGCGAAATTCTTTTTTAAGCTTCAGCCTCTTCTGAATATAAAAACACAGCTAGAAAATAATGCAAAAAACGAATTGGGAAAAGCTGTCCAAAAATTGGAAGAAGAGAAGGATAGGAAAAAACAATTAGAAAATTATAGGCAAAAATATATAGATGATTTTGGCGAAAAGTCGGGTAAAGGGATGAGAGTCGAAAAGCTAAAGGAGTATACAGCATATATTTCTCACCTAGCCCATAAGATAGAGGCTCAAAATAAAAATATTAAGGAAGCGTCAGAAAATGTCGATAAACATAGAGAAGAACTTGTAGCAATTGTTAAGGAGATAAAAATCCTTGAAAAGCTGAAAGAAAAAAAGTATAAAGAATATCTTAATGAATTGCAAAAGGATGAACAAAAGGTAATTGACGAACTTGTGAGCTATAAATATACCGAAAAAGAGCTATGACAAATTAGCCTAGGCAGTATCAAAAAAATGGTATTAATACCGTTCGTTATTTTACTCTGCTAAATGTAAGATTGATAGTGATTTAATATGGATATTAAGATAAAAAAGCTATCAGTATAAGAAGCATGACAAAATACTAGGGGATATAAAAATATGGCTAAAACAGAACAAGTCATGGAGGAAGAAGTTAAGGTAAAACAACCAGAAAGCCCTGAACCGCAAGGAAGCGACAATCAAAGCAAGAAAAAAGGAATTATTTTCGGATTGTTTGCTCTGTTAACAGCATTATTGATAATGTCTGCGGTTATTGGAGGGGCTTTCTTTATTGCTATAAAAAATAATGTTAATGGCATAGCGGATAAATACCGAAAAGAAATACAAGGGCTTCCGGTTTTTAGTTTGGCTCTTCCAAAAGCGAAGGAAGTTGATGATCCGAACCTATTGACGCCTGAGGACTTAAAGAAAAAGTACGTTGAGATAAAGAAAACAAAGGATGACCTAACTAAACAGTTAGAGGGAGCAAATGAAAAAATTGGAGAACTGCAGAAAATAAAAGATCAGCAGGATAAAGTTAAAGCTGAGTCGGATAAAATCAAAAAAGACTCCGACGCGCAGAAATTACAAAGCGAAGAGATCAAACAGCAAGTTGAAGCGGAAAAAAAACTGCTTGAAGATTATAAAAAAAATGTGGATGAGCTTGTGGCAAAAGGTGATAAGGCGGGATTCAAAGCATATTATGAAAAACTGAACCCCGATGTTGCTCAAAAAATTTACTCAGAGATTATAACCGAACAAAAAGCAGACTCAGATACCAAAAAGTTCGCAGCGCTTTATGAGACCATGGACGCATCTGCTGTAGCTGCAATATTCGAGCAACTTGGAACAGCAAAAATGGATCTTATAGTAAAGATTTTAAGATATATGAAAAATGAATCTTCAGCAGAGGTTTTAGCAGCAATGAAGGCTGACTTTGCGGCAAAAGTTTCAGAAAAACTATCACAATATTATTTAGCTTCACCTAAACCCGCGAATTAATTATAAATATCATACCTTGAAGGAGGTGAGAAAATGATAGCTCAAAATGTAATGCTGGGATTACTGGCCAAAGCTCCGATTACATCAACTGATTTTAAAATTGACACTGTAAGTGATACAAAACCTTCAAATAGCTTTAATGATACATTTGAAAAAGAGTCTCAAAAGGCTTACCTTAAAGATAATTCAGCAAGAAAGATTAATCCGGATGACACAAGACGCAAGGACTTAGACAATAAGACTCCAGAAAGCGTCAATACTTACAGGGAAGCTCTTAGAAAAAACGCTAAGCTCCACACTAATGATACAACAACTGGTAAAAAGGAAATTAAAAGTGATGTTAAAAATGATGTAAAAGATGATGATAAAGGAAAAATTAAGAAAGAGAATAACCAGAAGGTATCTCAGGAAGAAGCTATAATTGCTCAGGTTTTAGGAATGGACCCAAAGGCTTTAGCCTCAATGATGAAGGATCTAGGAATTAACCTTAAGGATCTAGAGGAGCCTGGCAAAATCGAAGGAATAGTACAAAAGCTATCGGAAAAATTAGGACTTAATACTGAACAAACCAAGTCTCTGCAAGAACTGCTGACAGTTGTCAGCTCGAAGCTTCAGGAAATGAAAGCCCCGATTGATCAAACAGAAAATGTTAAGGAAATTCAAACAGCGCCAGAACAGAATAAGCGTGAAAGCGTGGAAAATTCAACAAATGATAATGCCAAGCCGGTGGAGGCTGAACCAAAACTTAATAAAGAGGATCTGATTGCAAAACTGAAAGATAAAATACAGGAGTTTACAGATAAACTGCAGAAAAATCCGGATACCTTAAAAAAAGAACTTTCTCAGATAGTAAACAATATGCTGGCAAAACAGGCTAATAGAGAAGTAATCGATAAAGCTCCATCCGATACAAAAGTTGATGAAGAAGCTATAAAAAGTGATGCGGTAAATAAACCTTTAGAAAATGCCCAAGAAGGATCAAAGCCTCAAGAAGAAAAGAACAGCGGCAAAGAGAACTCAGAAAATAGCAATGAAGTTAAAAAGGATGCTGAGCAAAATCAGGAAGCAGCTGCGAAGACAGACGATAACATTAAAGAAACTGTTTACTTGAAATCATCTAAAGGAGACATAAAAACAGAGCTAAAAAGCAGTGACGACATCGTAGCTCCAATTAATAATATTGAACCTGATACACAAAAAGCAACTGGCTCAATAGACCCCATAAAGGTTCAGAAAGAAGCTCCCATCAGCAAAAGGGACATATTGACTCAGGTAATTGATAAGGCTAAGGTAGCGATAAGTGAAGACAAGTCAGAAATGGTTCTGTCAATGAAACCTGAAAGTCTTGGAAAACTGTCTCTTAAGGTAGTAACGGAACATGGTATTGTTACAGCTAAGTTCATTGCTGAGAGTCAACAAGTTAAAGCGGTATTAGAGTCAAATATGCAGCTATTAAAGGATACTCTCGAAAAACAAGGTCTGTCGGTACAAGGCTTCAGCGTATCAGTTGATCAGAATCCATCAAAGGAGTTTAGCGGAAATAATGACTCTTACCAAGGGAATAAAGGAGATAACAGTGGGGTTAAATCAAAGGGACTAAATTCTATCATAACAAAAGACGCGGTTTCTAAAGTAGATAATATAAGTCCTTATAGTTTAGGAGAACACAGAATAAACCTTACTGCTTAAAGGGGGATGTAAAATGGCAATAAGTTCGGTAAGCGGCCAAAAAACAATTCAACAGATTATAGACGATTCGTCAAAGGCAACAAGTAACAGGAATACGGGCGAACTTGGGAAAAATGACTTTTTAAGTCTGCTTGTAACTCAGCTTAGATATCAGGATCCTTTAAAGCCCACCGATGATAAGGAATTTATTGGACAAATGGCTCAATTCAGCTCTCTCGAACAGATGCAGAACATGAATACCAGTTTTTCATCTGTAAAAGCCTTAAACCTTGTTGGAAAGAATATCACTGCGACACTTAAGGATGAAACTACAGGTCAGGAAAAAGTTATTGACGGTGAGGTTACATCTGTAAAGCTTGATAAGGATAAGGCATACGTAATGGTTAAGGGTGAAGAAGTTCCTGTAGATCAGATAACGGACATAACCGATGGATTAAGAAGCAACAACAGCAATATATCTACCTACACCAATTTAATCGGTTTTGACTGTAAGGGCGTTGTATATGATTCAAGCAATGGCGACATAGTTCCTGTAAAAGGCACAGTTAAAGAAATCCAGAAAGGACAATATGAGGATTATGCAGTTATGGATGGCGTAAGTGTCCAGATTGCAAGTATTGCATCAGGCACTCCTACTTCAAGTTCAGATTACAAAAGAAGCTATCTAGAGGCGCATAAAGGAGACAGTGTAGACGTGAATGTAATTGACAATTCAACTGGTAAAGTTGTTCCTGTTACCGCCACTTTGAGGGATTATTCTGTTGCGTCTGACGGAACAATAACCGGCATACTAGATAAGCTTAATGTTCCTGTTGAAAGCATAAGCAATATCAAACCACAGGAGCAGCAGAAAGCAGGTGCGTAACATGTATGTGAACAATAATTTCTTAAATAACATTGGCAAAGTAAATAACAATAATCAATTGCAGAGAAATGGAGGAATTAGGGAGCAAGGGAGCGGGACAAATGATTTTAGCAAGGTTTTACAGGACAAGATAAAGGACAAAGATGGTCTCAAGTTTTCAAAGCATGCGGAACAAAGGCTTCAGGCGAGAAATATAAAGCTTACGGAAACACAAAAGGAAAAGATGAACGAGGCTGTAAATAAAGCTGAAGGAAAAGGAGTTAAAGACTCTCTTGTTATAATGGATAATTTAGCCTTTGTGGTGAACGTAAAGAGCAAAACAGTAATAACTGCAGTAAATAACAACGAGTTAAAGGATAATGTATTTACAAACATTGACGGGGCAGTATTTGCTTAGAGATAACCAAATGTAAGATAATTAGCGCTTTAAGTTTAGTCGCGCTGGCTACGTATAGCAGCCGAATAAGGGTTCTACATAAAACTGTTAATAGTAGTTAAAATTTAGCCGATATTAAAATGAAGGATAAAATGCTGCGGCTGGACCCTTCGGGGAGGCTGCCTATTCCGGATCGACTGATGGAATAGTATGCTGAAGGAGGAGTTTTATTATGATGAGATCTATGTTCTCCGGTGTATCGGGGTTAAGGGCTCACCAAACCAAAATGGACGTTATAGGTAATAACGTCGCAAACGTAAATACTGTTGGATTTAAATCGGGTAGGGTAACTTTTCAGGAAGTATTCAGTCAAACAATGCAGGGCGCTTCAGCTCCTGATTCCGCAACAGGAAGAGGAGGAACAAACCCCATGCAGATCGGTTTAGGACTTGGGGTTGGAGCGGTTGATACGATCACAACAAGAGGAAGCTTACAAAGAACTGACAATCCAACAGATCTGTCCATTGAAGGAGAAGGATTTTTCATTCTCAAGGGAGGATCAGGAGATTTATTTAAATTTTCAAGAGCTGGAAACTTCGGAGTTGATAAACTGGGTAATCTTGTTTCATCAAGCGGTTTAAATGTTTATGGATGGCAAGACTACGGCGGATCAGCTCAGACTGATGGATCCTACAAATTTGATACTGAAAAGCCTGTTGAACCCATAAATCTGTATTCAGATGTTTATAATAAAAATAAAAAGATGATAGCGGCAAAATCGACCTCTCAAGCAACTTTTGCAGGTAATCTGGATGCCTCAAAAGCCCCACTTGGAAGCGCGATATCAACAACGTCGGCTCAGTTTATAGTGCCTATGACAGTTTATGATACTTTGGGAAACAATTACAAAATCAATATTAACTTCTGGAAGGACAGCGCAAGCAGTATAACAGCAAGCGGAACTACCGGAGGCACAACATGGTTCTGGTCGGCCTCAGCAGGATCCGGAATGTCAGCGTCCTTTGGATCTTCAACAGCAAACGGTTTTATACAGTTTGATACAAAAGGTCAGATAGCAACTAATGCGTCAGGATTCAGCACATTGCCTAAAATACAACTGATCCCCGGCTCGGGAGTGGGAACGCAGCCTGTGGATATAACACTGGATTTTAACAAACTTACAATGTACGACGCGGATAGCTCAGTTAAGCCCAGCGATGTTAACGGCTATCCCACAGGAAACCTCGTAACCTTCAACATAGGCGGAGACGGTATAATAACGGGGGTATACAGCAATGGGCAGCAGCAGCCCCTCGGTATGGTAGCGTTAGCCGGTTTTGAAAACCCGGGAGGTCTTCAGAAGGTTGGTGATAACATGTATCTTCCAACCACTAACTCAGGAGACTTCAAAAAGGGCGTTAAACCAGGTTCTGAAGGTGTCGGAACATTAAACCCGGGCACTTTGGAAATGTCCAATGTTGACCTTTCAAGAGAGTTTACAGATATGATAATAACCCAAAGAGGTTTCCAGGCAAACAGCAGAATAATTACAACATCTGATGAAATGCTACAGGAATTGGTTAATCTTAAAAGATAGTTAAAAATTATTTTTTATAAATTTATTTTAAGGCGAAATTATGATAGACTGTTTGATTTTCAAGCAGTCTATCATAATAATAGTAAAAATTATTATGACAATTATGTAACATAATAAAAAAATGCTTGTGTTTTTGAGGTAAAAATATTATGATAAAGTTAACGCGTTTAAATGGTACAAGTTTTGTACTCAATTGTGAGTTAATCGAGTCAATCGAATCAACACCGGACACAGTTCTAACGACAATAAATGGCAAAAAACTTGTTATTACAGAAACTATTGATGAAGTGGTTGATAAAGTGATACAATATAAAAGTAAAATATTATTAGTCAATAAGTTAGAATTTGTCTTATCTTAATTACTTTTTTAAAAGCAATCCATAAGTTTAAAGAATCTGATATTTAAGCTGTCTTAAGTTATTAGTAATCCATTGAAATAAAGAAGTACAGGCTTTTTAATAGCAATGCGCTTATAGTTATGAACTGCAATAGCAATACTTTGTTGTTTAGTGTGGTTTTTCAAAGTGTAATTCTTCAAGAGTTGATATTATGCTTTCTTGAAAGATTATATAAAGGGGGCATTAAAATTGGGAGGAAAAAGTAGCTTTTTTATTCTTCTTGTTGTAGTAGCTTTTCTTTCTTTAAGTTTAGCTGTTCTGGCAATATATGTGTTCGTTTTTGGAGGTCATGGGGGCTCTAGCGGTAACCAGACTAAAGTAGTTGAGAAAGTTAAAGAAACTACGCCCAAAGACAGTGAATTGGCAGAAATGGCTCTATTTGACGGAGATAAGATTTTTAATCTCAAATCAAACGCGGCTCAAGGTTCTACAAAAACAATTTCTGCTATCAGAGTAAGTATAAAACTAAAGTATTTTATAAAAGTTGATGGTATTAAAAGCGTAGAAGAAAAGGTTAAGGCATATGAAAGTGAAATGAGAGAATTGGTAGGAAACTACTTTTTGAATATGACTTTGGAAGAGGTGTCAAAGCCTGAAACAAAAGAAAAAGCCAAAAAAGAACTTAAACAGCAGATAAATGAACTGCTTCTGGAATCTGAAAATATTAAAACTGATATAGTTTACAGCGTTGTTCTCGAAGACTGGTTTTACCAGTAGGAGGTGGCTATAATTGGGTGATATATTATCGCAAAATGAAATAGATGAACTACTACGGGCGCTGAATACTGGTGAAATTGACGTCCAGCAGATGCAGACCACCACCCAGGAAAAGAAAATAAAGAGCCATGATTTCAGAAGGCCAAGTAAGTTCGCAAAAGATCATTTAAAAACTTTACATATAATACATGAAAGTTACTCGCGTTTGGTGACAAACTTTTTGTCGGGTTATCTTCGGACACTGGTGCAAGTTGACGTAATATCAGTCGAGCCTTTGTCGTATTATGAGTTCAACAACTCCATATCAAATCCGGTTATTCTTTCTGTTGTGGATTTTACTCCTTTATCCGGATCGATTATATTTGAGTTGGCTCCGAATATATCTTTTGCGTTAATTGACAGGATTTTAGGAGGAAGAGGTTCTTCAATTGAAAGGGTCAGGGGATTTACAGAGATTGAACTTGCCATTATTGAGAGAATAATAATCCAGATGCTTAACCTTATGAGAGAGCCATGGGAAAATGTTATCGCGATAAGGCCAAGGCTTGAGAAGATAGAAACCAATGCTCAATTTGCTCAGATAATATCTCCGAACGAAATTGTGGCGCTTGTAACTTTGAGCGCAAGGGTTGGGGAAGTTGAAGGCATGATTAATATATGTATACCTCATATGGTGGTTGAACCTATTGTATCCAAACTCAGTACCAAATTCTGGTTTTCAACTGTTGAGAAAGAAGCTACCCAGGAAATTAAGGAAAATATAGAATATAAAATAGAACAAACAGTAGTTCCTCTAAAAGTAGTATTAGGCAGGTCAACTCTAACTGTATCGGAATTTATTGAACTGCAGCAGGGGGACGTTTTGGGCTTAGATTCAGGCGTTAATGGAAATCTTGAGGTTTTAGTCGGAGATATTCTTAAATTCTACGCTAAACCAGGTGTAAAGAAGAACAAAGTTGCGATAAAAATTATCGATGTTTTGCGAAGGGAGGATGAGTAGAATGGGAGATATGCTTTCACAAGCAGAAATAGATGCTTTGTTGAATGGAGCATCCTCATCAGATACTTCCTCAAACACAAGCGGGGGGAACAGCGAGGGACTTAGCGCCCAGGAGATAGACGCGCTTGGGGAAATCGGCAATATCAGTATGGGTACATCTGCGACAACACTTTTTACTCTGCTAGGACATAAAGTAACTATTACAACTCCTCAGGTTTCAGTTTCAACGTGGGAAAAAATGGTCAGCGAGTACAATTTACCTGTAGTTGCTGTACGGGTCCAGTTCACACAGGGGCTTAACGGCGCTAATTTATTAATATTAAAAGATGAGGATGTCAAGATAATAACAGATTTAATGATGGGTGGAGATGGAAGTAATATTAGCGGCGAACTCTCTGATTTGCATTTAAGCGCTATCAGCGAGGCTATGAACCAGATGATTGGTTCGTCCTCAACATCAATGTCTTCACTTTTTGATAAACGCATAGATATTTCACCGCCTAAGGCTTTTAATATAAAAACAGGAGAAGAAGAGGCCTTCAGTGAGTTTGACAGAAACCAGACACTTGTAAAGATTTCATTTAAGATGATTGTCGGAAATCTCATCGACAGTGAAATTATGCAGCTTATCCCCCTCGATTTTGCGAAGAATCTTGTAGACAACCTGCTAAACATGGATACGAAAAATTCCGGCGCGCAGGAGCCTATAGCGCCTCCCAGACAGCAGCCTCAACAGCAGCAGCCAACTCAGCAATTTTCAGGGCATCAGCAGCCTCAGCAAAACTCTCAGCAGTCCTTTATGTCCCAACCTCAACAGCAGATGGGATTTGGACATGGAAATGATAATATGAATTACCATGAGCAGCCGAGAAACGGCATGCCTGTTAATGTGCAGCCCGCCCAGTTCCAATCTTTTGATGATGGTAAACTGATGCTGGAAAAAAAGAATATAGGAATAATTATGGATGTTCCCCTCCAAGTGACTGTTGAGCTTGGCAGAACTAATAAGCTCATAAGAGATATATTGGAGTTTGGCCCAGGTTCTATAATAGAGCTTGATAAGTTAGCTGGAGAACCCGTTGATATTTTAGTTAATGGAAAAGTTATCGCCAAGGGAGAAGTTGTAGTAATTGATGAAAGCTTTGGAGTAAGAATTACGGATATTATACACCCTTCAAAGAGGTTGTAATATTATAAAAATATTTTGGGATGTAAGCTATCTTTAAAATTATCTTAAACGTAAGTGAAGTACTCTCGTAATACTGAAATGAAAACATAATCTAATTTTAAGGAGAGGGATTTAGCATGAGTAAAAAAATTCTTATTGTTGATGACGCAGCGTTTATGAGGATGATGATCAAGGATATTTTATCAAAAAATGGATATGAAATTGCAGGAGAAGCGGAAAATGGCGCCAGAGCTATTGAAAAGTACAAGGAACTGGCTCCGGACCTGGTCATAATGGATATAACCATGCCTGAGGTTGATGGTATCCAAGCGGTTAAAGAGATCAGAAAATTAAACACTGAATCAAAAATAATTATGTGTTCTGCAATGGGACAGCAAGCCATGGTAATTGAATCAATCCAAGCCGGAGCAAGGGATTTCATAGTAAAACCATTCCAGGCGGAAAGAGTTGTTGAGGCTGTTAAAAAAGTTCTGGGATAAAAAGGGGTAAATCAATGGGTGCTACAGTTACTGTATTTAAAGCGTTTGTTTACTTGATAGGATTTGGTTCTATTCTATTTTTGACATATATAACAACAAAATTTATTGGAACCAAAGTGAGCAAGGTATCAAAAGGAAAGCATATAAGTGTTATTGATACAGTAACATTAGGAATGAATAAACAGTTATATCTCGTGAAAGCGGGAAATGAGTTTATACTCATGGCTTCTTCAGGCAAAAACCTTGAATTTATCAAGGAAATCAAGTTGGATGAAGCTGATATGGATGAAAATATCCAGGTAACAAATAACTTTGACTTTAAAGCGTTGTTTGATAAATATTTTCAGAATATCAAAAATAAAAAGACAGAGAACCAGGAAACAACAAATAATCCATTTTCAACTGGAAATTTCAAAAGCAATTTACAAAGACTAAGGGGTTTATCCTCTAAGTTTGGAAAACCGGCTGAAAATTATGGAGATGATAATTCAAATGAGAAATAGAAAGGTTTTCTTTACAATAGTTTTATGTATATTTTTATTGCTTATTCCAACTATCGTATTTGCGGATCAGTCAGTTCCCATTCCTAAAATAGGACTTAATTTTGATACTTCGCAAAATCCTAAAGATGTTTCGACAAGCATACAGATACTGCTATTGCTGACAGTTTTATCGCTTGCTCCATCGATTTTGATCATGATGACATCCTTTACAAGAATAATAATCATACTGTCCTTCCTGCGTAACGCTTTAGGTACGCAGCAAATGCCGCCAAACCAAGTACTGATCGGTCTTGCCTTGTTTCTGACGCTATTTATTATGGCTCCGGTAGGCAAAGATATAAACGAGCAGGCATTTCAACCATATACAAAAGGGCAGATTACTCAACAGGTTGCATTTGATAAGGCTTCAACAATAATTAAAAATTTTATGTACAAGTATATTTATGAGAAGGATCTGGCATTGTTTGTATCTTTATCCGGGGGAAAGACTCCGGTTAAAAAAGGAGATTTACCGGCTTTACCTCTTACAGTGGTTATTCCGGCTTTTTTAATTAGTGAGCTTAAAACAGCATTTCAGATTGGCTTTCTAATATATCTTCCTTTTCTGGTAATTGATATGGTTGTGTCGAGCACCTTGATGTCAATGGGTATGATGATGCTTCCGCCGGTAATGATTTCGCTGCCGTTTAAAATTTTATTGTTTATTATGGTGGATGGCTGGAATCTTATAACCAAAACAATCATCAGTAGTTTTATGAGGTGACGGCTAAATTGAAACCTTAACACTATTAATATTTTAGGAGGCATATATGGATCAGGGTATAGTAATAGATTTAGCTCAAAAGGCCTTAATGACTGTTGTATACGTATCGGCTCCTATGCTTGGACTAAGTCTTATAGTAGGCCTTGCTATCAGTATCTTCCAGGCGACAACTCAGATACAGGAACAGACGCTTTCCTTTATTCCAAAAATTCTGGCTGTTTTAGGCGGAATATTGCTTTTCGGATCGTGGATGTTGAGAGTACTTATCGAGTTTACTGAAGGTATCTATATGAATGTAAATCATTACATAAAATAAATATATAAAATGTAAGATTTATATAGATTTACAGAGATTTACAGAGATTAATGGAGATTTAAAGAGAGTAACAGCGAATATGTGGAACTTTATGTAAATAAATTTTGATGGGTGGAATTTTATGCAAATTCCGGAAGGGATACTGCTAAATGGAATAGAAGCATTTCTCTTGGTTTTTGTAAGGATGACTGGGCTTTTTGTAATAGCGCCGATTTTCGGAAGGAGAAACATACCGGTCTATCTGAAGGTAGGTTTGGCGCTTCTGTCGGCTATTCTCTTAATAAACACTATCAAAATAAGCGCTATTGATTTTAATAATAATATTTACACGTATACCTTCTTGATTTTTAAAGAATTTGTGGTTGGCATAATATTGGGTTATATTGCCAATATTGTATTCGACGCAATACTTATGGCAGGTCAAATGATTGATATGCAAGTTGGGTTTGGTATGGTGAATGTTTTAGACCCTATAAGCAATATCCAGATTCCCATATCGTCTAACTTCTATTATATATTAAGCATGATGGTTCTATTGGCTGCAAATGGTCATCATATAATAATGAAAGCCTTGTTTGAAAGTTATAAATTTATTCCTATCGGTAGTGTTACTTTTAACGATGTTTTGCTTCAGGATGTGCTATCAAGCTTAAGTAAGATGTTTCTCATAGGTTTTAAGATAAGCGCTCCAATAATTGCCGCAATACTGGTTACTGATATAGCGTTAGGTATAATATCAAAGAGTATTCCTCAAATGAATGTATTTGTTGTGGGCATGCCGGCTAAGATAATTCTGGGCGTGCTGGTAATGGCGGTTACAATACCAGTGTTTATTTCTTTAGTAGGGCTGATGATCAATGGTTTGGATGGTGAAATGTTCAAGATCATAAAGGACATGGTACTGAGAAAATGACGCTGAACCCTTTTGGAAATAAATATATTAAGGTAAATTTACAGCTTTTTGCAGGTGATGACAAGACCGAAAAGGCCACTCCTAAAAGAAGGCAGGACGCCAGAAAAAAAGGTCAGGTGCTGCAAAGCAAAGAGATCACTTCAGCATTTGTTTTACTGTTTATATTTGTGGCTCTTCGCCTTTTGGGCCGCTATATGTATAACGAAATCTTATATTTTACAAAAACAGCTCTTCTTGAATATACTAAAATACCGGACTTGTACACCCTAAGCGGACTTACAAAACTTTTTATACTTGTGGCGGAAGAACTTATAAAAATAGCGGCGCCTATAATGGCAGTCGCGCTGATAACAGGTCTGATTGCTGAATATGCTCAGGTTGGTTTCCTTTTTACCTTTGAGAATTTGAATTTTAAGTTCAGCAGAATCAGTCCATTAAGTGGATTAAAAAGAATATTTTCACTTCGTTCAGTTGTTGAATTGGTAAAGTCGATTATAAAGCTTATTATTGTTGGCTTCGTGACTTACTCCTATATTAAGGGAGAAGCGGGAAATATCTTTACAATTATGGACATGGACGCCATCGGCGTTGGAATATATATCGGTTCCACCATTATTAACATTGCAATCAGAATATGCATAGCGCTTATATTCGTAGGCGCTGTTGATTATATATATCAATGGTATGAGTTTGAAAAAAGTCTCAAAATGACAAAACAGGAAATAAAAGAAGAATATAAGCAAACTGAAGGAAACCCCGAAGTAAAGGCAAAAATAAGACAGAAGCAAAGACAGATTTCAATGAAAAGGATGCTAAACGATGTGCCTAAAGCCGATGTAGTCATTACAAACCCGACTCACTTTGCGGTAGCAGTAAAATATGACGCTAAAGTATCGGCAGCTCCTAAGGTAGTCGCAAAGGGTCAGGATTACATGGCGCAGAGAATAAAGGAAGTGGCAAAGGAAAATAAAGTAGAGATTGTTGAAAACAAACCCCTTGCAAGAAGTTTATACAGCAGCGTGGAGGTAGGCCAGGAGATACCACAGGAGATGTACCAAGCGGTAGCGGAAATACTTGCCTTTGTTTATGGCCTTAAAGAGCCTGCGAGGAGATAAAAATAGATTATTAGAGGAATTTTTTGAAACGCCCTTAGTAAAACGCGTTGAAATTTTATAGTGAGGAGGATAGAAAGGATGAAGCTTGGAGATTTGTCTGTTGCTATTATAATAATCGCAATAATTCTTATTATAATTCTTCCCATACCAAGTTTTATGCTGGATATTCTGCTGGCTATAAATATTTCGCTGGCGGCAGTGATTATGCTAAATACGATTTATTCTAAGGAAGCCCTGGATATGTCAATTTTTCCTTCTTTGCTGCTGATAACTACATTGTACCGTCTTTCTTTAAATATCACCGCAGTAAAACATATTCTTTCTTCAGGCGAAGCAGGGCAGGTCATTGCAGGTTTCGGATCTTTTGTCGCTCAAGGGAACCTCGTCGTTGGGTTTATAATATTTTTAATCATCATGGTTGTACAGTTCATGGTAATTACAAAGGGTTCAGAAAGAGTATCTGAAGTTGCGGCAAGGTTTACTTTGGATGCAATGCCCGGAAAGCAGATGGCTATAGACGCCGATCTTAACTCAGGGCTGATAACCGAAGGGGAAGCAAAGGATAGAAGAAAAAAGATACAAAGAGAAGCAGATTTTTACGGAGCAATGGATGGAGCCAGCAAGTTTGTTAAAGGCGACGCGATAGCCGGGATTATAATTACATTTATAAATATAGTAGGCGGCTTGATCATTGGGGTTCTGATGAGGGGCGAAGATATATCAACAGCGCTTCAAAATTATACAATACTTACAATTGGCGATGGCCTTGTAAGCCAGATACCAGCTCTTTTGATTTCTACAGCGACAGGTATTATTGTAACAAGAGCCGCGTCAGATTCAGCAATGAGCAGCGACCTTTTAAAACAGATATTCGGAAACCCAAAGGTTTTGTTCCTCGCGTCAGGATTATGTGTCGCATTATCCGCGTTTTTACCCACAATTCCTTTTCTTTTACTATCAGCTATACTTGCTTTTGTAGGTTTTTCGCTATTGAGGCGGAAGAAGGAAGATATGAAGCAGGAAGAGGCTCAGGTACAGGAAAGTGAAGTTGAAGAAATAAGAAAACCTGAAAACGTAATATCCTTGCTTCAGGTTGATCCTATAGAGCTTGAGTTTGGATATGGAATAATACCATTAGCCGATGTTAACCAAGGGGGAGACCTTTTGGACAGGGTTGTAATGATAAGACGCCAGCTTGCTTTAGAATTAGGTATGATAGTGCCAGTAATAAGGTTAAGGGATAACATACAGCTAAACCCAAATGAGTATGTAATAAAGATAAAAGGTGTAGAGATAAACAAAAGCGATATTATGCTGGATCATTTTATGGCAATGAATCCTGGAACAGTAGAGGAAGAAATAGAAGGAATAAGAACAATTGAACCGGCTTTTGGACTTCCGGCGGTATGGATTAATGAAAATCAGAGGGATAAGGCGGAAATAATGGGTTATACCGTTGTAGATCCTCCTTCAATAATAGCAACCCATCTTACAGAGGTAATAAAAAAGAATGCCAACGAACTCATGGGAAGACAGGAAGTACAAACTCTTATTGACAATGTGAAGCAGAACTATCCTACAATAGTGGATGAACTTGTTCCAAAGGTAATGACAGTCGGAGAGATCCAGAAAGTGCTTGCCAACCTCCTAAAAGAGGGCGTTTCAATAAGAGATATGGTAACAATTCTTGAGACTTTGGCAGATTTTGCTCCTGTAACCCATGATCCTGATATTCTGACTGAGTATGTAAGACAAGCTCTTGGCAGAGCAATCTCCAAAAAGTTTATTAATGACATTAAATCAAATGTTATAACAATAGATCCAAAGCTTGAACAGATAATAATGGATTCGGTGCAAAGGACGGAAAACGGCTCATACCTCACAATGGAACCTGACGTGACAAATACAATCTTAAGCAGCCTTTCTAGACAAGTCCAAAGGCTTGTCGAATTGGGTCAGCAGCCAATAGTTCTTGCGTCGCCCATAGTAAGACTTTATTTTAAGAGAATGACTGAGAGATTTTTACCTGGACTTATAGTCTTATCGTACAGTGAAATTGATCCAAATATTGAAGTTCAATCTATCGGGATGGTGAGTGTCTGATATGAAGATTAGGCGTTATATGGGAAACAATGCGCAAGAAGCGATATTAAAAGTTAAAATGGATTTAGGTAATGAAGCGGTTATTTTAAATACAAGAAAGGTTAGGAAGAAAGGCCTTTTTAGTATTTTTACAAAGCCCGTTGTTGAAGTTTTAGCTGCTATCGATGATGACTTCAGCGGGAAAAAGGATAAGGCGCCTGCAAAAAATGTCGAAAAACAAGCGCAAAAAGATAATTCGACACAAAAAGATATAAATTTTAAAACAAATTCAGAACAAAAAGAGGAAAAAATCGAATTCTTGGAGAATAAGGTTAATAATATGGAGACCATGCTTCAGAAAATTTTCGAGCAGGTCCAAACAAGTAATCATACCGTAGCGGCGCCTGTTAAACAGGAAAGACAAGAAAAACCTAATTCTAAGATTCTGACGCAGTTTTACAACAACCTTATAAAAAATGAAGTAGAGGAAGAAATAGCAAAAAAACTCGTTGACGCTGTGCGTAAAAAGGTTGGAGACACTTCAAACATTAACGATACAGCTTCAATGCTTTATAATATAATTTCCGGAATACTTGGCAAGCCGGAAACAATAGGATTGAAGGAAGATAAAAAACCAACGATTATTATTTTTGTTGGTCCCACCGGAGTTGGCAAAACAACGACACTTGCTAAAATAGCAGCCAATTACTCATTAAATCTCAAGAAAAATGTTGGCCTGATCACCGCTGATACATACAGAATTGCAGCTGTTGAGCAGCTCAAAACCTATGCCGAAATACTCGGCATGCCTGTTAATGTCATTTATGCTCCAAATGAAATTAAAGACGCCATTAAGCTATACTCGGATAAAGATGTAGTTCTGATTGATACTGCCGGCAGAAGCTGTAGAAATAAGTCGCAGTTTGACGAGCTAAAGTCATTGATTATTGCGTCTGAAGCCGATGAAGTTTATCTGGTTTTGAGTTCGACAACGAGTGTAAGGAATTGTAATGACCTTCTTTCGAATTATAGTTTTCTCAAGGATTACAAATTAATTTTTACTAAGCTCGATGAGAGCAAGGTGAATGGAATTATTTTAAACACAAAGTTCCGTACTGGTAAAAATCTTTCATACGTTACCACCGGACAATGTGTGCCTGATGATATTGAGGTTGTGAATGTGGACAAGATGACCAAAAATTTATTAGGGAGCATATCTTAATATGATGGATCAGGCTGAAAGATTAAGGAAAATCGTTGATAGTTTAAAACTAAAGCAGACAATAAACCAGGCTGAGTTGTCCGCTGTCGTTGAAAAAAAGAATGCTAAAGTTATAGCAGTAACAAGCGGAAAAGGCGGGGTCGGCAAGACGAATATAGCGGTTAACTTAGGTATAGCCTTAAGCGAGATGGGACTTAAAGTGGTTATATTGGATGCTGATTTCGGGCTGGCAAATATAGATGTATTATTTGGAATCGTACCCAAGTTTTCGTTGGTTGATGTTATACATCATGAAAAAAATATTCTCGAGATACTTTCCGAGGGCCCAAGCAATGTGAAATTCATCTCAGGAGGCTCGGGAGTTGAGGAATTAGTAAAGCTCGATAAGAGCCAGTTGGATAAGTTTGTTTTTAATATTTCTCTTATGGACAAGATAGCGGATATAATACTTATTGATACAGGAGCAGGTTTATCAGATAATGTAATGAACTTTGTTATGTCCGCAGATGAGGTGCTGCTTGTAACTACGCCTGAGCCTACATCAATAACCGATGCGTACGCCTTAATAAAAATGGTTTCAAACAGGGATAAAAGCAGGGTTATAAAAGTTATAGTAAACAGAGCTGAAGATACAAACGAAGCAAATATACTGCTTGATAAACTTTCCTTGGTATCGGAGAAATTTCTTTCATTAAAACTTCTACCTCTAGGATATGTATTTCAGGATGAAGCTGTAATAAAAGCCGTTAAGACACAGAAACCATTCCTGTTGAGTTTTCCTAAAAGTCAAGCTTCAAAACAGGTTAAAGATATTTCCAAGAAAATGATTGATAGTATCAAGAATGAAAATACATCAGAAATAAAAGGCATCAAAGGATTTGTAAACAGACTTTTAGGATTTATAAGCAGTTAGATGCATAAGTTAGAACTAAAACCTCATATTAAGAATGCGGGGGTATATATGAAAGCTTCCGAATTACAACCAGGAACAAAATTAGAAATTGAAATAATCGATAACTTAAAGACTGAAGGGTCAAGTAGCCTTTATATCAGTGAATTTGAATGGGCTGAAGGAGATAAAACAATTTATGTAGCCGCTCCCATATATGAAGGGAAATATGTTACAGCGTATATCGGAATGAAAATCAGCTTGTATATTTGCAAGAAAAATGAATTTTATAAAATTAAAGCAATTATGTCTGAGAGGTTAGTAAAAGAAGGATTACCACTTTATAAATTAAATATTGAACCTGAAATTGAAAGGATTCAAAGAAGGCAGTTTTTCAGATTCGATTGTGTTTTAGATGTAAGATGCAGAGAAGTTGAATTGGAAAATAATAAAGTTATACCTAAAGGTCGATTCTCAACGGGCCTTACCAGGGATATCAGCGGAGGAGGAACCTGTCTTGTTCTGATGGAAGGATTGGAAAAAGGTAAAATGATTGAGTGTGAGCTTAGATTGTCAGAGCAGCAGGTTGTGAAGTTTTTAGGCACAATAGTCCGAAGCCATTTGCATGCCCAAACCAAGGACAGATTTGAAGCAGGAGTGGAATTTTTTAATATCGATAATAAAACCAGGGAGTCAATTATAAGCTTTATTTTTCAAGAACAAAGAAAATTAAGACAAAAAGGATTGATTTGAAATTATGTTAAAAGTAAATGCAAATCCTATTAAAGTACTGGTTGTTGATGACTCGGCATTTATGAGAAAGGTTATTTCAGATATTTTAAACAGCGATGAAGAAATTGAGGTAATCGATACGGCTAGAAATGGAAAGGAAGCCATCAAGAAAGCTGCAGAACTGAAGCCTGATGTTATAACCTTAGATGTTGAAATGCCAGTAATGGATGGACTTACCTGTCTTAAGGAACTGACAAAGATGCGCGATATTCCGGTAATCATGTTAAGCAGCCATACTCATGAAGGCGCGGATGCAACAATTAAAGCTCTCGAACATGGCGCAATTGATTTTATAACAAAGCCTACAAACATTTTTCAAATTTCGTCCGAGGATAAAAAAAAAGAACTGCTTGAAAAAGTAAAGGTTATTTCAAGACTAAAATGCAATGTCCCTAACAGGAAGCAAAGGGAAGTAAATGAAGTTAAAAGCTTTAATACGCCAAAGTCTGTTGGAAAAGAGGAGAATGTTGGCAGCGCGTCAATCAAAAAAATTGTTGCTATCGGTATCTCTACCGGCGGGCCAAAAGCATTAAGAGATGTAATACCGCTTATTCCTGCGAATATACCTGCAGCGTTTCTGGTTGTTCAGCATATGCCGCCAGGTTTTACTAAGTCGTTGGCAGAAAGACTGGACTCCATAAGTAATGTGCGGGTCAAAGAAGCAGAGGATAATGAGATAATCAAAGCGGGATCAGTATATATCGCTCCAGGGGATTATCATATGAAGGTAGGTTTAAACAGAGACAGGACTCTACAAATAAAGCTGACAAAAGACCCACCGTACGGCGCCCACAGGCCATCTGCCACAGTTATGATGGATTCCCTCAGCGACACAGGTCTGGCGAATCTGGTGGGAGTGATAATGACTGGGATGGGTGGGGATGGAAGTGAAGGGGCTAAGAGAATAAAGCAAGAGAATAACGGATATATAATCGCGCAGGATGAAAAAACAAGCACAGTATATGGAATGCCTAAAGTTGCTGTAGATCTAGGAATAGTTGATGAAATTGTACCGCTTAACAATATCACGAAAAAGATTACGGAGATAGTGGGGGTGTAGGAATAATGGATATGAGCCAGTATCTGGAAATATTTATTGAGGAATCGAAAGAGCATTTGCAAGGATTAAATCAGAGTCTGCTTCAGCTTGAAAAGAATCCTCAGGATGTACCGATGTTGAATGAGATATTCAGGGTAGCGCATACACTTAAAGGCATGGCAGGAACAATGGGTTTCAATAAAATGGCTAAATTGACTCATGATATGGAGAATGTACTCCATGCGCTTCGTAGCAATGAAATAAAAGTTAGTACCGATATGGTTGATTTAATGTTCAAGTGCCTTGACGCATTAGACAGCTATGTTAATGAAGTTATTACAAAAGGTAGTGAAGGAAATGAAGAATATACAGATATAATAAACGGTCTTGACAATATTCTTAAGAAAAAAATTGACAATACCCCAATTAAAGTCGCAACTGGAGACAAGAACCTTCAAAATGAAGAGAAGCCTTCTAATTTATCAACTCTTAACTTTAAAATGAACCAATATGAACAGAACCTGGTTAACAAAGCAGTTGAAATGGCAATGAATGTTTATAAAATAACAATAGTTTTGAATAAAGGTTGCGTTTTAAAGTCAGCAAGATCCTTTATTATTTTCCAGACTCTAGAACGCTATTCGGAAATAATTAAGTCAGAGCCAAGGGTAGAGGATATTGAAGATGAAAAGTTTGACTTTGAATTTACAGTTATAGTTATCTCTAAAAAAGATGAAGAGACATTTCAAAAGGAAATTACATCAATTGCTGAGGTTGAGGAGGTAATTATTTCAACAATTCATGCCTCCAATTTTCAAACTGTTCAGGAAGTTATTGCTCAGGAAACAGAACAAAAAACAGAACAGATTGGGGAAAATCAGCCTGAAGAGAGCGAACCTGAAAATCATAAAGCGGTTCAGACATCAAAAAGCAATATGAAGACAGGTAAAACTGTGAGAGTTGATATTGACAGACTAGATGTTTTGATGAATCTTGTAAGTGAATTGATAATAATAAAAACCAGACTCGAAGGTCTGGATGAGATCGAAAGAACACAGAACTACAATGAAGTTATTGAATATTTTGAAAGGGTTACAACAAGCCTCCATGACGCCGTTATGAAAGTCAGAATGGTGCCTGTTGAAACTGTGTTCAATAGATTCCCAAGGATGCTTAGGGATATATCAAGAAGCCTTGGCAAGGAATTGGAGCTTAATATGTCCGGGGAAGAAACCGAATTGGATAGAACTGTAATTGATGAAATCGGAGATCCTTTAATTCATCTGCTCAGAAATTCTGCGGACCATGGAATTGAGTCGGTAGAGAAACGAAAGGAAACAGGCAAGTCTGAGGTAGGTCATATTAATCTCAGAGCTTACCAGGATGGCAATAACGTTATAATAGAAGTGGAAGATGACGGACGGGGTATTGATCTTGAAAAGGTTAAGAAAAAGGCAATTGAAAAGGGATTTGTCAATAAGGACGTTGCAAAAAACCTGTCGCAAAAGGATATAATTGATTTTCTGTTTAAGCCAAGTTTCAGCACCACCGAAAAGATAACAGATTTATCAGGAAGAGGCGTTGGGCTTGACGTTGTTAAAACAAAAATTGAAGCCCTAGGTGGAGTTGTTGAAGTTGATACTGAAGCAGGCAAAGGCAGTAAATTTATAATACGGCTTCCATTAACGCTTGCTATAATTCAGGCGTTGCTGGTGCAAATAAATGAAGAAAAGTACGCTCTGCCGTTAAATACTATAAGAGAAATTATAAAAGTAAAACCTGAAGATATTAAGCAGGTTCAAAAACAAGAGATTATACTTTTAAGGAACATAATTGTTCCGATAATAAGAGTCGGAGACATCCTTGATGTTCCTCCAAGTCAGAAGAATAATAAATTACTGACCGTTGTTATAGTTAAGAAGGGTGAAAAATTATCAGGATTCCTTGTAGACAACCTTATAGGGCAGCATGAAATAGTTATCAAATCTTTAGGAAAACTTCTGGGAGGCATCAGGACAATAGCTGGAGCGACAATTTTAGGGGACGGAAATGTTGCTCTTATTCTGGATGTTAACTCACTGGCGGTATAATTTAGCGTTTTAAGAAATCTACATTAGGGATAGCGGCGGTTTAATATTGAGCATTGAGTTAAATTGCCGTTAACCCCGGTATTGGACCTTAGGAAAAAGCCGCTATGCGGCAATAACGATGAAGGGAGAGCGTCTTATGAGTGAAGCGGTTGCTTTGAATACAACTCAGTTTGTTGTTTTTGTGCTATCAAACGAAGAATACGGCTTAGATATTCAGATAGTAAATACAATTGAAAAGATGATACCTATTACCAGAGTTCCTAAAACCCCAACATACATTAAGGGCGTTATAAACTTAAGAGGGGACATTGCTCCTATAATGGATTTGAGGGAAAGGTTTGACCTTCCTCATTCTGAGGAAACAGAAGAAACCAGGATAATAATTGTGAAGTTCGAAGAAATCCAGTTTGGAATTATTGTGGATGAAGTAAAAGAAGTTATTAATATCTGTGAAGATAATATTGAAAGTATAACAAGCCTTGGCAATGAAGGCCTGATGGAAAATATCCTTGGAGCGGGTAAGGTGGACGATAGAGTTATTACTCTTTTAAATATAGAAAAATTAGTAAATATTTCTATTAAAGAATGAGTTAAAATCACTATTGATTTTGCTTTGTATAGACGCGCCGCTCTTTCAAATGTAAAATTAATAGCGTTTTAATTAAGCTTCAAGGAGTAAAGATTATGACAATTAATTTTAATGAGTTCAATAACATTCAACTTGATGTTCTTCGGGAAATAGGCAATATTGGAGCAGGAAATGCTATTAGCGCGCTGGCAAAAATGATAAACAGAAAGATTGATATGTCGGTTCCTAAAGTTAAGATTCTTGAGTTCAATAAAATTTCCGACATGTTGATTGAGCCTGAAGAGCCTGTTGTCGGGATACTGCTCAGGATGACAGGAGATCTTACAGGAAGCATCCTGTTTATGCTTGATAAAAAATCAGCCAGATTATTGGTTAATATGTTATTTGGATTTAAAGAAAGCGCAAGCGAATTTTTTGATGAGATGGAAATGTCCGCAATAAAAGAACTTGGCAATATAATGACTGGATCATATGTTGCAGCTTTGTCAATGCTCACCAGTCTTAAGGTTTTATGCAGTATTCCGGATGTAGCTATTGATATGGCCGGCGCTATACTTAGCGTGCCTGCCATCGAATTTGGTAAGATGGGCGAAACCGTATTGTTTATTGAGTCAGAGTTCAATGAAGGCGATAACAAAGTTATAGGTGATTTCTTTTTGATACCTGATGTTGGTTCCTATGAAATATTATTAAAGTCATTAGGAGTAATAGTCTGATGCAGGATAATATAAAGGTAGGCATGGCTGATTATAAAGTGTCTTCTCATCCGGGTGTGCTCGTTACTCTCGGTTTAGGTTCGTGCGTTGGAATAGCGTTATATGATTCTACCACAAAAATAATCGGGATGGCGCATATAATGCTGCCTTCAAGTAAAATAGCGAAGACAGTTGTTAATGAAGCCAAGTTTGCGGATACTGCAATAGTCAGACTTTTAGAGGGCATGATAAAACTTGGCGCAAATAAGAGGTCAATAACCGCAAAACTTGCCGGCGGAGCTCAGATGTTTTCTTTTAACGATTCTAGCGACTCTATCAGGATTGGGCTTAGGAATATAGCAGCATCAAAGGAAGCGCTGGCTGAATTGGGAATACCTATAATTGCTGAAGATGTGGGTGGAAACCACGGGAGAACCATAGAACTTAATTCTTCAGACGGAAAACTGACCATTAAAACTGTAGGATTTGGACTTAAATATATTTAGGAACGAGATTGAGAGGAATCCGGATGAATTATATCCAAAGATTTCCATTTATAATAAGCTCAATTATGGCTATCGTTATCGGCTTTATTAGTTATAAAGGAGCTGATTATCTAAAAGATACTTGTGTAAAGATGACCATTGGTTTAATTATATTTTATATGCTGGGAATAGTTGCTCGGAGAATATTTACAGATATTTATGAGGAACTGGACAGAAAGAGAAAGGAGGAGTTGGAAAAGGAGGAAATGGAAAGAGAGGAAAGCATGAAAGCTGATGAAAGTGAAATTAACATTTCAGATACTAAAGAAACGCCGGATCTAAGTTTGCATAATATGGATTTTAAGGCTGAAGAATAGAAGAGCTATACTAAATTATTTTCATGGAACTAAATTTATTGGTAATGGGGGATTTTGATGCTATCTACAAATATTAAGCAAATTGATTTATGGAAGCAGTACAGTGATAACAAAGACCCTGTTATTAGGGAGAAACTTATAATCGAGTATGCTCACCTAATTAAATATGTTGCGGGCAGACTTAGTATATACTTCGGATCAAATGTCGAATATGATGACCTCATGGGTTTTGGTGTTTTCGGTCTAATTGACGCTATTGAAAAGTTTGATCTAAGCAAGGGAGTCAAGTTTGAAACCTATGCTTCTTTAAGAATCAGAGGCTCAATTATTGACAGTATAAGGGAAATGGATTGGGTTCCAAGGTCCTTAAGACAAAAGAACAAGGAACTTGAAAGGGTTTATTTTGAAATTGAGAATCAATTAGGACATTCTGCGTCAGATAAGGAAGTAGCTGATAAGTTGGGAATTTCTCTTGACGAGTTTTATAAGCTGCTAAATGACGTTAGCGTATCTTCAATGGTTTCATTGGAGGATTTTCTAGAGCAGAATTATGAAATTGGCGTTGATCAACCAAATTCCAGAAATGAGGACAAACCTGAAAGTTACATAGAAATAGCGGAACTAAAAGAGATTTTAAGCGATGCTATAAGCAAACTTCCTGAAAAAGAAAAAACGGTTATATCCTTTTACTATTTTGAGGAACTTACATTAAAAGAGATCAGCGCGATTATGAAAGTGTCAGAGTCGCGTATATCACAGCTTCATACGAAGGCTATTCTACGGCTGCGGGGTAAGCTTGCTAGGCACAGATCTATTTTAAAGGATTAGCAAATAATGATTTTCATATGGATAAAAAGCAATTAATCTTTTACATTTGCCTATCGCAAAATAACGTTAAATGTAAGATTAATAGCGCTTTTTATATAGATTAATCCCCAAATTTTATGATGGGAGGTAGACGACGATGCTTGATTTAAAAAGCGAGAACGGTTCAAAAGTTAATGACGGTTCTTATGAAATAAAATACGAAGAAGATGGTGTTTATATTATAGTAAATCCTCCTGTTGGAAAAGGGAATAAAGTTGAGACATGGGAAATTCTTGAGAAATTAAACAGAAAGCAGGTCAAGAATTACTCAAAAGGCTCAATTGATTTTGCTGCTTTAAAAGCTGACAGAACCCCTGTTAAGATCGCGGACAAGCAGGATGAGGTTAAGGTTGACGCCACCGGAACAATAACTGTAACGCCTGATAAGATGAAGGTTTATATTACATTCAGCGCCCCTGAGGGCGGAAGAATGATGACTTGTGAAGAAGTTTTAATGTTGCTGAAGCAAAATGGAGTTAAATACGGAGTAATCAGCAAGGCTATAGAAGACGCGTTGAAATATCCTGTATTCAATCAACAGATTTTGATAGCTGAAGGGGTTCAGCCCATTAACGGAGAAAATGGAAGGATTGAATTTGATTTTGATGTCAGCAGCGATAGAAAGCCTACAATTCTTGAGGATGGAAGAGTGGACTACAGGGAACTGAATCTTGTTGAAAGCGCGCAAAAAGGGAAAAGACTTTGTACCCTATTTCCGCCTGTAAACGGAACGCCGGGAAAGAATGTAATGGGCGTTGATATTCCCGCAATTAGCGGTAA
Organism: Bacillota bacterium; assembly: GCA_030705945.1. Classification (GTDB taxonomy): domain Bacteria; phylum Bacillota; class Clostridia; order Acetivibrionales; family DSM-2933; genus Pseudobacteroides. The sequence continues at coordinate 837 of JAUZPS010000001.1, read as the reverse complement.
AGCTACAGTATTACCAAAGGGAAGAAACGTTGATGTATCCGAAGATGGTAAATCGCTGGTAGCCGGTATTGATGGACAGGTATGCTTTATTGAAGGAAAAATTAATGTATTTTCAATTTATGAAGTTAATGCGGATGTTGACACGACAACAGGTAATATAAGTTTTATAGGAAATGTTATTGTAAGAGGAAACGTTCTATCAGGTTTTTCAATTGAAGCGGGCGGAAATGTTGAAGTTTGGGGTGTAGTTGAAAGCGCTTCCATTAAAGCCGGGGGAGATATTATTTTAAGAAGAGGCATGCAGGGAATGGGCAAGGGCTACTTAAAAAGCGGGGGAGACATAATTGCAAAATACATCGAACACAGCACAATTGAGGCAAGAAATGAAATTAAAGCAGAAGCTATAATGCATAGCAATGTTAAATGCGGAGAGAAATTGGAGTTGACAGGCAACAAAGGTTTGCTTGTCGGAGGTATATGCAAGGTTGGAAAGTTAATTACAGCTAAGGTTATTGGTTCCCCTATGGCGACAGTTACCGAGCTGGAAGTAGGTGTTGATCCAACTCTCAGAGAACGTTATAAAGCCTTGAAGGAAGAAATTGTTAATGTTGAAAGCGATTTGAAAAAATCTGAACAAGCCATTGCTATTTTAAAGAAGCTTGAAAGCGTAGGGGCATTAACTCCCGAAAAACAGGAGATCCTTGTAAAAAGCGTCAGGACAAAAGTATATCTTTCAAACAGGATGGAAGAAATTAAAGTTGAAATTGCTCATCTAGATGAACATCTTCAACAGGAATCTACAGGAAAGATTAAGGCTTCGTCAATCATCAATATCGG